>JBMFMH010000001.1:0-7017 GCA_049970775.1 bacterium
ATTATACATCATCTTGACTATTGATGATACAAAACGCAAAATTTAATAAATGTTTTATGCTCCCAAGGTTGGTCAGATAAAACGAACCCAGTGGATTATCATATTTCCTCTGGTGGTTTTCCTTTCGCTTATTTTTTCTTTTCTCTACTTTTCCCTTAGAAATATCTCCTTTCTCTTCAACAATCTTCAGGATGTGGTATCAGAAATTGCGACGAAGTCCTTTGGACAAAACATAAAGATAGAAAAGGTAGTAATCCAGCCTTTTAGAGGGAAAATTATGTTGAAGAATATAGCAGTGGAGGGAGTAAAACCGGGACTTCCACCATTGGCAAAGATTGATAAAATGTGGATAACATTGAAACTTCCTGTTTTAGTTGCGAAAAAAGATTTCACCCAGAGCATAAAAGAGGTAAAGATTAGGAGGCTTTCCTTTTTTATCTCCTGCGATGAGAAGGGAAGATGGAGCATTCCGAGACCAAGACCAGTAAAACCACCAACAGGTATTCCACCTTCCTTTCCGATATACATTGAGAATCTTGAAGGTGAACTGAGAGACGATTTCTTCAGCAAGAGAGATTGGCGATTTGAAGGTATGGGGCAAATTTTCCTCCGGAAGAGGACAAGCTCTATTCTGACGCAGGGGAAACTGAACGGAGCAAGCTTTGTCATCCGAATGGAGAATTCCCCTGAATCATTCTGGGCAAGGTTTTCCCTGGAATCCCTTGACTTTTCTCTCCCCTACGGGAGTGGTAGAGTGAGCGCCAATGCATTCCTTTGTAAGACGGTGAGAAGTTTTCGTTGGGAAGCTCAGGCAAGTTTGAGAAATGCCTCCCTGAGACATAAATCTCTTCCCATAGAGATAGCGAATTGTTCCCTAAACTTTTTGGGAAATCAGGATGTTTGCGAGATAGACCAATTTAACTTGCAAACCCTTAAGGGTTTGCAAGTTAAATTGGGGAAAATTATTCTTTCCCTCAGGAAGCCTTACCTTTTCTCAGCTCAGGGTTATTTTGAGGGCACGACAACTGCCCTTTCCCGGTTGTTAGAGAGAATGGGAAGCAGGGAAAATCCCTTGGGCGTGGCAAACTTTCCGATAAAAGGAAAGATAAGAACGATGGGGCAATTCTCAGCGCCAATTATAGAAGCAAGCATAGAATTACCTCGTGTCTTCTATAAAGGGTTAAATATAAACGATAATAAATTGGAGATAATTTATTTCAAGGATAAGCTGGAGATTAAAGAAGGGCTGGGCGAAATGGGAAAGGGGAGAATAACCTATAGAGGGATGGTTGATTTAAAGGATATGAAATACTTATTTGCTGGAAAGGGCGAGGGAATAGAATTGGAAAGGCTTCCTTGGAGCCTGAAAAATGAATTGAGGGAAAAGTTCAAACTAAAGGAGTTTCCCGAAGGGGGAATAAAGGAAATCCAATTTGCTGTGGGAGGGCAAGGGCGAACATCGCCGATATTGGAGTTAAATGGGGAGCTCACACAGTTTAAGTATGTTAAATTTTATGAAAAAAACTTATACATAAATCTTTCCTTTGCGAAGGGAATTTTGAATGTTGATAGACTATTAGCAAGCGACGAAACGGGAACATTCGCTTTTCAAGGAAAGATTGATACAAAAAATGGAGGAGTAGAGGGTGAGATAGAAGGGATGGATGTCAAGTTGGGAGAAATTGCCTGTTTATTTGGGGAAGACCGGTTAAAGGGTGTAGCTTATTTGAGGGGAAACATACAGGGCACCGTTTCAAATCCTGTTTTGAGAGGTGGAGTGGAAATTTTCGGAGGTGGGTTGGGAGAATATGGAGCTGATTATCTTATCTGCCAATTTAACGCGGATGGGAAAAGGATTGAATTGCCAAAGATAAAATGGGTCAAGGGTATAGGTGAAGGTTGGGCGCAAGGGGAAGTGGATTTAAGTAAGAAGTTGATAAGCATAAAAGGTGAAGGGGAAAATATCTTTCTAAGTCAGCTTATGCCTAACGATTTGCTCCAGGGTGGCATAGGGGCGGGGAATTTTGAGATTAATGGTCCCCTTGCTTCTCCTCGTTTTGTGGCAAACTTTAAAGTCAGGGATTTCCAAGTAGAAAATATGTATTTGAAATCTATGGAGGGCACTCTCCATTGGGAAGAGGGTAGAATGCTCGTGGAGAATGGGAAACTCATCCTTCCGAGAGGGGAGGTCGGTTTCGAGGGACAATTGGCAAGTGGGGGGATAGAGTTATCTATTTTGGGGAAACTTTCCTTGGAGGATTTCCCTTTACCTTTGGGGGTCAGCGGGTATGTTAGTCTCAAGGGGAAAGTAGCTGGAACTTTGCGAAATCCTTACTTTGAGGGCGAGTTAGAGGGGAATCCGGTTTATAGGGGTGAAATCGGCGAGCTAAAGACATCCTGTATGATAACCAAAGAAGGTTTAGAAGCAACCAATCTGACCTACGAGATAGGAGGCGGAAAACTATCGGCATCGGTTTATTATGATTTTAAAGAGAGGGGGCTAAACGGGATTGTGAAAGGCGAGAACATACCAGTATCACTTGCAGAAAAAATCGCGAAGATAAAAAGCATCCCCTCTTTGCAAGGAAAATTAACCACCAATTTGGTCATTGGTGGAAACCTTGAAAATCCAAGCATTAAAGGAATCTTTAAATTACAGAACATAGGTAATCAGGGAGTTTTCCTCTCGTCGGTGACCGGGGATTACTCACTGGACAAAAATCGCCTGGTGGTAGAGAATGTGATGGCTTCTGAAAAGGAAATGACCATAAATTGTGGCTGTAGGTTAGACTTAGCGGAGAAGAATTTCTCTCTGAAGGTTAAGGCAACAAAGATTCCTCTCTCTTATTTTGCCTTGCTCACACCTTCCCTCAAAGCCTCGGGAGTTGGGGATTTGACGCTCACAGGGGAAGGAAGCTTAGGATCTCCAGCAATCCAAGGTAGCTTTAATTCAAAGGAGGTGCAAATCAACGGCGAGAAAATAAACGATTTATCTTTAAAAGGGGAATTCAGTAGTGGTAATCTAAGGGTAGGCGATATTTCCTTTTGGAGGGATGGAAAGGAAATAAAGGGAGAGGCGCTTATTCCCTGGGATATGAAGAAGGGATTAAAAAGGGATTCTCCTCTTCTCCTGTCCTTCAATTGGGAGGGACAGGCAATTTCATTCCTTGAGAGATTTATTCCTAATTTAAAGGAATTAAAAGGGGAGACCACTGGCGTGGTTCATATAGAGGGGACCTATGATAACCCGAAATTATCAGGATTTATCAATTTGCAAGATGGATATATGAAACCAAATGGCTTTGAAGAGGGTCTAAAAAATATGAGCGCCAAATTGATTTTGGAGGAGAATAAAGCGGTTATTGAGAAAGCTACCTTCCAGCTTGGAAATGGGGAAGGAGAATTTAGGGGTAGCATAGGGATGGGCAAGGCTGGTTTGGTGTTGGGAATCACTGCTGATTTGAAGGATATAACTTTGAAGGAGACTAATATATCCGGTTATGGAGAGAGATTTGAAGGCAAATTAAATGGAACTGTTAACATAATGGGAGAATTTATGAAGCCTCTCATTTTTGGAAGACTTACGCTTTCTAACTCTAGGCTTGATTTCTCATCCTACATTCTGCCCGAGAAGGAGGGAGAAATAGGCAGGCGTTTCTTTAATCCTTCCTTCTTACTGGACATATCTATAGGAAGTAACTTCTGGTGCATCTTTGCTGGCTCCCGTATTTTAACGGAAGGAAGAATGGGCTTAACTGGAACGCTGAAAAACCCAATTGCGCAAGGTCATTTCGCCTCTCGCAGCGGTCTCCTTTTGATATCCAACTATCTGTTTAGATTACATGAGGGCAGCGCGGACTTGTTCTATGGATTTCATAGATTAAGTTTAAACATCGTCGCTCAAGCCCGGACAAGGGTGCGTGGATATGACATTACTGCTAATATATCCGGACCATACGATGATTTGCAGTTGAGGTTCAGCAGTTCCCCGCCCTTACCGCAAAGGGCGATATTAGCGATGTTCGTTCCCGAGGAATTTGGGGAAAACCCGGAAAAATTCCTGAGAAGAGAACTAACCAATGCCTTTGCTTTGGGAATTGAAACGAAGCTTTTAGCCCCTCTTGAGTTCAGCTTAGCTGAGGCTATGGGCTTGGAGGAGATTTCCCTTGAATATGGGCTAGAGGGATTCCCTATTTTAAGGGTGAGGCAACAAATTTTGCCCGATACCTACATCGCCTATTCCCGCTGGTTAGCTACACCGAGGGAGAGATATATTTTCTCCATTGAAAGGAGATTGAAGGGCGATATCTTTCTAACTTTCAGCACCGATGAGCTGAAAAGGAAAATATGGGGGATAGAGGGAAGCTTGAGGTTTTGAATAATGGATTATCGCAAGTTAAGTAAAGAGGAACTGGACAGAGTATTTGAGGAGCTCCTTGATAAATACGAGAGAAAGATATTTAATATGATATACAGAATGATTGGGAATTACGACGATGCAATTGACCTTACACAAGAGACTTTTCTTCGTGTTTACAAGAATTTGAGGAACTTCAGAGGCGAGTCGCAAATTTACACTTGGATTTACCAAATTGCTTTAAACCTCTGCCGAACAAAGTTGGCGGAGGATAGAAGAATGAGGGTTGTTTCACTTGATGAGGAATTGGAGACGGAGGAGGGGGAAATGGAAAGAGAGATTCCCGATGATTCTCTGGCACCTGAGCAAATGTCGGAGGTTAAGAGTATCCAGGAAGCGGTGCAGGAAGCAATAAAAAAACTGCCGTCTCCTTATAGAGAGGTGATTATCCTCCACGATTTGCAGGGATTTTCCTACGGGGAGGTAGCGAATATGCTTGGGACGAACGAGCAGGCAGTGAGGGTAAGATTGCATAGAGCGAGAAAGAGATTGAAAGAGTTGTTAGAACCGTTTATAAAAGAATAAGGAGGTTAAAAGTATGCGAAGAATAGGAGTAGTTTTACTTTTATATTTCTCTTCCCTTGCCCTTGCGGCGAAGGTGGTGGAGATTCGTGTTGTTGGCAACGAGCATATCTCTAAGGAGGCAATTCTCGGCGTTATTTCCACTAAGGTGGGGCAGGAGCTGGACGAGCAAAAATTAGCAAATGATGAGAAGGCGATTAGCCAGCTTGGCTACTTCTATCAAGTGAAAGCGGTGAAGGAGCAAACCCCTGAGGGAGTAATCGTCACCTTCATTACCTTGGAAAATCCCTTCATCAAGAACATAAAAATTGAGGGAGCCACTGTGTTCCCGGAGAAGGAGATTCTCTCTTGGTTGAAAACGGAGAAGGAACAGGTCCTTAACATCAATACCCTTCGCAGTGACCTTGAAAGCATAATAAATCACTATAGGCAGAAAGGCTACATAGCGATATTCCCTCGGGAACCTGAGCCTACTCCTGATGGGACACTTATTATCTACATAACGGAGATGAAGATAGGCAAAATAGAAATCAAAGGATTGCATAAAACTAAGGAGCAAGTGGTGGAAAGATTCATAAAGAGCCATCCGGGAGATATATTGAACATAAACACCTTGGCGGAAGATAGAAAAAGGATATTTGATTTGGGATTGTTTGAAAATGTGGTAATTGACCTCCAACCGGGAGCAAGCGAGGATAAAGTAAATGTGATATTTGATATCACCGAGACAAAGACGGGGCAAGTAATGGTTGGGTTGGGATATAGCGCTCAGCAGGGTCTGGTGGGGAGGGCTGAGATATTGGAGAATAACTTTAGGGGGATGGCGGAAGGAATTCACTTTCTCTGGGAAGTAGGAGGATATACTAGCAAACGCAGCTACGAGATCGGTTATTACAAGCCTTGGATAGACAAATATAATACCTCTTTTAACATTTCTATTTACGACAAGGTTTTATATAGGTGGGTTACGGAGCAAGCTACCTCCCGTTACGATGAATATCGGAAGGGAATGTCCACTATTTTTGAACGACCTCTCAGCGACTGGCGGAGGGTTTCCATCGGTTTAAGGAGTGAGGAGGTAGCGATTAATCCTGAGGAGGGCGCTGGTTTACCTATCTTAGGGTATGTTGAGGGAAAGGTTAACGCAGCAAGATTTAGCTATTCCCTTGACACAAGGGATATAAAGAGGAGTCCGAGAAGGGGACATTATAATATCTATTCCCTTGAGTTAGGGAAGTCTTCCTCTTTCTTCACTAAGCAAGAAATTGATTTACGGCGTTATAAGCCAATGGGGAGAAAAGGAAATTATGTGTTTGCATCAAGGTTGAATTTAGCAGTTGCCGAGGGGGGAGTACCCGCCTTTGAGTTCTACACCGTGGGAGGAGCGGATACTTTGCGTGGCTACAGGGAAGACCGCTTTTGGGGAAATAAAATGGCTCTTTTGTCCTTAGAGTTAAGGGTTCCTTTGGAGAAGTCTTTCTTCGGAGCGATTTTCGTTGACTATGGAACAGCTTGGGGTGGTAAATATTCTACGAGCGATAAGTTTTCCCCTCATCTTGGCGTGGGAATAGGTTTGAGATTTGAGACCCCTCTTGGTCCGATAAGGCTTGATTACGGTGTCGGTTCCGAAGGAGCGAGAACTCACTTCAGCATCGGTAATCCGTTCTAAAAAAGAAATGGATTACGAAAAACATAATCAGGAAGTGCAAAAAGTCTGGGAAGCTTTTAATAAAGGGAAACCTTTCAGGGTGCCCATAGTCTTTAATTTCAATCCTCGTTTTTACCTATTAACCCCTTGGCTGAACGAAGAAGGATATACCTTTGAGCAGTATATAAAGGACCCAGAGATAATGATGCGAGTTCAGCTGAAATTGAAGAAATGGATCAGGCTTAACATCCCGCAGGATATGGAGATGGGTTATCCGAAGGATAATTGGGGCGGTGTTTATGTGGATTTGCAGAATTTTTACGAGGCAGGTTGGTTAGGCGATAATGTTGTTTTCCCCGAGGAGGATGTTCCCTATGCTGCGCCCTTGCCGAGGGAGAGAATTGAGGAAATCATAGAAAGCGGTATTCCT
>JBMFMH010000001.1:7117-60071 GCA_049970775.1 bacterium
ATACCCCTTTGCAAAATTTTCAGGCGATGTATAATGCAGGAAAGAAGTATGGAAAATATGTGAAAGGAGATGAGTGTGAATGAATTACAGGGAGAGATACTTGGAAACGGCGAGGTTCGGCAATCCCGATAGAGCCTTCCTCGTTCCCCAATGGTTTTGGCACGAGACGATACTTCGTTGGCAGAAAGAGGGGATGCCCGAGGATGTGCATATAGTTCATTATTTCGGCTTCGACCGCTATGAAGTTGTCCCAATTAATCTCGGGCTTGTTCCCGCATTTGAGGTGGAAACGCTCCATGTAGATGAAGCGGAAAGGACGACGATTATCCGTGATTCCGACGGCTCAATTAAAAAGATATTCCTTGATAAATCGGAGCTATCAATGCCTCTTTGGCTTGACTACCCCATCAAAACGAGGGAAGATTGGGAGGAGTATAAGAAGAGGTTGAATCCTAAATCTCCTTGCCGATATCCCGCTTGGTGGGATGATTACAAGAGATGTGTTAAGGACAGGGATTATCCTTTGGGCATAAGCGTGGGCTCCTTCTACGGCTGGGTGAGAAATTGGATGGGTGTGGAAAGGCTTTCCTATATGCTTTACGATGACCCAGACTTCATAAGGGAGATAGACGAATATATAGCGGATTTCGTCATAGAGGTTACGAGAAGAGCGGTGGAAGAGATAGATTTAGATTTTGCTCTCTTCTGGGAGGACTTGGGTATGAAGGTAGGACCCTTGATATCTCCCAGACATTTCCGTGAGATAATGCTTCCCTGCTATAAAAGGGTGACCGAGTTCCTCCACAAGAACGGTATAGATATAATCTGGGTTGATAGCGATGGTAATAACGACCCAATCATTCCCCTTTGGTTGGAGGGAGGAGTGAACGGCATCTACCCGCTGGAAGTTGCCGCTGATGAAGATGCTGTTGCTTTGAGGAAGAAGTACGGCAAAGACCTCCTTCTTATGGGGAACATAGATAAGAGAGTTTTAGCACGCACAAAGGAGGAGATAGAAAGGGAGGTCTTGAAGAAGGTGCCTTGGCTTGTGATGCAGGGAGGTTATTTCCCCTTCGTTGACCATTCCGTTCCACCCGATGTGCCACTCGAGAACTTCCAGTATTACCTTGACCTCGTCAAGCAAATTCTTTCTGACCCTGAGCGCTATTATCATTTGGCTAAGCAAAAGGGCTATGTGGAAGAATGAAAGCTTTATTTTGACAGTATGGAACTGATGATTTAAAATTAAACTGCCCCTAAGATGCTTAAGAACCCTGTTAGATACATCAAAGGCGTTGGAGAGAAGCGCGCCTATGTGCTCTCTAAGTTAGGCATTCAAACGGCGCAAGACCTTCTCTATCACTTTCCCCGCCGTTGGGAAGATAGACGCCATTTCAAGAAAATTAGGGAATTAGTGGACGGGGAAAAGGCTTTGATTTTGGGAAGGGTTCTTGATGCGGAAAGCACGGTAACGAGAAAGGGATTGGTCATAGTTAAGGCTGTTATTGATGATGTTTCCGGTGTAGCATATCTAACCTGGTTTAATCAACCCTATATGAAGAAAAGGTTCAAATCTCTCAAAGGCAAAAAGATTGTCGCCTATGGAACGGTAAAGAAAAATAAATGGGGTGTGGAAATAGAGAATCCCGAATGGGAGGAAGTGGAGGATGTAGAGGGGGAAAGCTTGAACCTCGGTAGGATAGTTCCTATCTACCCCTTGACCGAGGGCATTTCTCAGCTGCAGATGCGCAAAATAATCAGCAACGCCCTTGATTCGCTCGCCCTTACCTTAGTGGATATTCTTCCCTCTTGGGTAAGAGAAAAGAGGAAGCTACTTCCGATTTCGACGGCGATTAGGGAGATACATTTCCCTTCCAGTATTCAATTGCTCTCGGAAGCGAGAAGAAGATTGGTATATGAGGAGTTTTTCCTTCTTCAGCTCGTTCTTGCCTTAAGGCAAAAGGAGTATAAGGAGGAGAAGGGAAGGAGCCTTGTATTTGATGTTTTTGGAGAATTGGAGAAGGTTTTGCCTTTCAAGCTTACGAATGCGCAGAGGAAGGTAATAGAGGAAGTGGCTAATGATATGAAGAAGGGGCATCCTATGAACCGCCTCATCCAAGGGGATGTCGGCTCGGGAAAGACCGTTGTTGCGGTAGCGGCGATACTGATCGCTGTCCGCTGCGGGTATCAATGTGCCCTTATGGCTCCCACGGAAATATTGGCTGAGCAACACTTCATCGTTCTCAACAACCTTCTCTTACCTTTGGGAATAAGGGTAACCCTCCTTGTGGGAGGTATGACGCAGAAGGAAAAGCAACTGGCGAAAAAGCTGATAGCTGAGGGGGGAACTGATGTTGTCATAGGCACGCACGCTTTGTTGGAGGAGGATGTTGAGTTTAAAAATCTCGGCTTGGTGATTATAGATGAACAACATAGATTTGGGGTAATGCAGAGAGCTACTCTTCGCCAAAAGGGCTTGAATCCCGAGGTTTTAGTTATGACCGCCACGCCCATACCGAGAACACTTGCCCTTACGGTTTACGGCGATTTGGATGTCTCCGTCATAGATGAGCTTCCTCCGGGACGCCGTCCAGTGAAGACTTTTTGGGTTCCTAAATCCAAGCGTAAGTGGGCTTATGCTTTCGTGAGGGAGGAAATAAAAAAGGGTAGGCAAGCATATGCGGTGTGTCCGTTGATTGAGGAGTCGGAAAAGCTACAAGCTGAAGCGGCGGAGAAGTTAGCGAGTGATTTGGCTCGTTTGCTTCCCGATGTGAAAATAGGTTTGCTTCACGGACAAATGCGTCCCAAGGAGAAGGAAGAGGTGATGCGTGCCTTTCGGGAAAAGGAGATAGACTTGCTGGTATCCACTCCGGTTATAGAGGTAGGAATAGATGTGGCTAACGCTACGGTGATTGTTATTGAGGATGCTGACAGATTTGGCTTGGCTCAACTGCATCAGTTGAGGGGAAGGGTGGGAAGGGGCGAGGCACAATCCTACTGCATACTTATTGCAACGCCTCGTTCGGAGGAGGCGAAAAGAAGATTACAAGTTATGACCGAGACTAACGACGGCTTTCGCATAGCGGAGGAGGATTTGGCGATAAGGGGTCCGGGAGAATTCTTTGGCACACGCCAGCATGGTCTTCCCGATTTAAAGTTGGCGAATATATTAAAGGATGTAAAAATATTAGAAGAAGCGAGAGAGGATGCTCTTCAGCTTGTGGCTGAGGACCCACACCTAAGAAAGCCCGAGCATAAGGTTCTCGCTAAGGAGATAAAGGAAAGGTTCGGCGACGCTATAGAAATGATTGATATAGGCTAAAATGTTGCGAATTGCCAGCGGAAAGGAAAAAGGAAGAAGATTGAGGAGCTTGAAGAGCCTGCGTCCCACCGAGGAGCAGGTGCGCCAGTCTCTCTTTAACTCCCTTGCTAAGAGAGTAGAAGGGGCAAGGTTTCTTGACCTCTTTGCCGGCACGGGAGTAGTTGGCATAGAGGCTCTTAGCAGAGGGGCAAGGGAGGCTTGGTTTGTAGATAGAGCAAAAAAATGTGTGGAACTGATAAAGAAAAACCTTAAGGAATGCAATCTTGAGGAAAAGGGGAGGGTTTTCCTCACCGATGTGAGAAAGGTAGTTCCCCTTTTCTCTAAAAGAGGGGAAAGGTTTGAAATCGTTTTCCTTGACCCTCCTTATAACAAGATAGACCTTCTATTTGAATCATTAAACTTAATAGGTGAAGGAGATATCTTAGTGGATGAAGGTATATGCATTGTGCAACACGATTCCCATCTGATTTTGCCCGATACAATAGGAAAATTAAGGAAATTCAACATAAAGAAATTCGGAACGACGACGCTTTCTTTTTACGGGAGGGAGAAATGATTAAGGCGATATATCCCGGGACATTTGACCCCCCTACTAATGGTCATCTTGACCTAATAGAGAGAAGCGCAAAGCTTTTTGATGTGCTGATAGTCGCCATCGGTGAATCAACTGAAAAGAAACCCCTTTTCTCTCTTGAAGAAAGGTTGGAAATGTTAAGGGAGCTCTGCGTCCAGTTCCCCAATGTAGAGGTTGTTCATTTCAAAGGATTGCTTGTGAATTTCGCCAGGGAGAAAGGGGCTAATATAATTATAAGAGGATTGAGGGCTATCTCTGATTTTGAATACGAGATGCAGATGGCACTGATGAACAGAAAGTTGGCTCCAAATATAGAGACCCTTTTCCTTATGACTTCGGAAAAGTGGTCTTTCTTGTCCTCGAGTTTAGTGAAGGAAATAGCGTTATTAGGGGGGTGTGTAAAAGGTTTGGTCCCCCCATTAGTGGAAAAATATTTAAAGGAGAAGAGGGAAAATGGCAGAGATGAAAGTGGAATTGTTTAGACTGCTGGACCAATTAGAGGAATTGGTGGATTCATCCCGACAGATATTCGGTAAGGCTATATTCGTTGATGTGGAGAAATTCTTTTTTCTTCTTAACCGCATAAGGGTGACGCTTCCTGAGGAAATAAAAAGAGCAGCCCAGCTAGAAGGGGAAAGGGAGCGGATATTGAGTAAGGCAAGAGAAGAGGCGGAGGCAATCCTGAGGAAAGCGAGGGAGGAAGCGGCGAGGTTGACGGAGGAAAGCGAAATCACCAAAAGGGCACAGCAAAGAGGGATGGAGATAATAGCCGAGGCGGAAAGGAAAAGCAAGGAGATAATGATTGGTGCGGAGGAATATGCTAAGGATGTTTTGGTGCAATTGGAGAATTATCTTTCCCGTGTTTTAAACGCTGCTCGCAAGGGAATAAGCGAGCTTGAGGAAAGATTGAAGAAAAAAGGAGGCGGTTAAATTGAGCCCATTGCAAAGGCTTAGAGAGGCTGTTAAAACAAAAAAGCAAAGGATAGTCCTCCCGGAAGGACACGATACCAGGGTTTTACAAGCAGCGAGGAAAGCCACTGACGAGGGGCTGGCGGAGGTGGTCCTCTTAGGCGATGAGGATGATATATACTCTATAGCGAAGGAGAATGGGGTGGATTTAACCGGCATTGAGGTGATAAATCCGAAGAAGTCGCCTAAATTAGATGAATATGCAAGCGTTCTGTTTGAGCTGAGAAAGCATAAGGGGGTAACTTTAGAGCAAGCCTATGAAATGGCTTCCTCTTATCTTTATTATGGTGTGTTAATGGTTCACCAGGGTGATGCTGACGGGGAGGTTTCCGGGGCAACCCATCCCACGAGCGATACCTTCCGTCCCGCCTTGCAGGTTATAAAGTGTCAACCAGGTGTGGAGATAGTCTCTGCTTTCTTCGCGATGATAGTGCCCGATTGCCCTTATGGTGAAAATGGGTTTTTCCTTTATGCTGATGCCGGCTTAGTGATTGAACCATCCCCAGCGGAGCTTGCGCAAATAGCTATCTCAACTGCTGACACAATGCGCTCTCTTTTCGGCTATGAACCAAGGGTTGCTATGCTCTCTTTCTCTACGAAGGGTTCCGCCTCCCATCCCTTAGTTGATAAGGTGGTTGAGGCAACAAAAATAGCCAAGGAGCGTCGTCCGGACATAATTTTGGATGGGGAGCTTCAGGTGGATGCCGCTCTAATCCCCTGGGTAGCGGAGAAGAAAGCGCCCGGCAGCCCAGTGGGTGGAAGAGCGAATGTCCTGATTTTCCCCGATTTAAACTCGGGAAATATAGCTTATAAGCTAACGCAGAGACTGGCTAAGGCGGAGGCATACGGTCCTATTTCCCAGGGATTAAGCAAGCCCATAAATGATTTATCAAGGGGATGTAGCGCTGAGGATATCGTGAATGTTATAATCATAACCTCCGCTCAGTCCCTTGTTTTAAAGGGTGAGTTGCAATGAAGGTTCTCGTTATAAATTGTGGAAGTTCCTCTCTCAAATATCAGCTCATAGAGCTTGAGGGAAATATTGTTATGGCGAGGGGAATAGCGGATAGGGTGGGATTGCAATTGTATGAGAGCGCAACCCTTACGCATAAGGTAAATGAAAAGGTATGGAAATATGAAGTTGATATGCCGAACCATTTCAAGGCAATGGAGGAAGTAGCTAAAGTGCTCACGCATCCCGAGATGGGGGTTATAAGGAAATTGGAGGAAATAGAGGCTGTAGGGCATAGAGTGGTTCACGGTGGTGAGCGATTCACGGAGCCGGTTCTAATAGATGAGGAAGTGGAAAGGGCAATTGAGGAATGCGCTAATCTCGCCCCTCTGCATAACCCTCCAAATCTCACTGGCATAAGAGCAGCAAAAGCGCTTCTCCCCAATGTCCCCCATATAGCGGTATTTGATACCGCTTTTCATTCCACTATGCCACCCCGCGCTTATATCTACGCCTTACCCTACGAATTCTATGAAAGATATAGGATTAGGAGATATGGTTTTCACGGAACCTCCCATTATTATGTTTCAAGGAGGGCAATCCAATACTTAAAGGAGAACTTCTCAATAGAGCCTTCTCAATCAAAAGTTATCACTTGCCACTTGGGCAACGGCTGTAGCGTAACGGCGGTTTTGGGTGGAGAATCAATTGACACGAGTATGGGTTTGACTCCCACTGAGGGTTTGGTTATGGGGACCCGCTGTGGCGATATTGACCCTGCGATAATCCCCTTTCTTATGGAGAAGGAGGGTCTTACCCCCAAGGAGATGGATGACATTCTAAATAAGAAAAGCGGATTGCTCGGCATATCGGGGCAAACTAACGATATGAGAGATATAGAGGAAGAAATAGCGAAAGGAAACAAGCGGGCGAAGTTGGCATTTGATATATTTTGTTATAGAGTGAAAAAATATATAGGAGCTTACGCAGCGGTGATGGGTGGTGTGGATGCCTTAGTGTTCACCGGTGGCATTGGTGAAAATGGTCCAATGGAGCGGGAAGCGATATGTTCCGGGTTGGAATTCTTGGGGATAAAGATAGACCCAGAGAAGAACGAGTCCACTATTAGAGGGAAGGAAGGAGACATAAGCGAGAAAGGTGCCTCTGCGAGGGTTTTGGTTATTCCGACGAACGAGGAACTCGTGATAGCGCAGGAAACCGCGCGACTCGTTTCAAATATGAAAGGATGTGTTGAGAAATGAAATTGGATTTATCCGAGCTTATCAAATCAGCGGGAGCGGTTATTCCCTTCCACTTGGAGGAGGAAATAGAGGTGGAAGGAGTAGAGCTCCTCAGTCCAGTGATAGCGGATTGCAAGTTTTCTAATACTCACAGGGCGATAGTAATAGAATGCGAGTTTGACACCAGCTATATGGCGGAGTGTGTTCGTTGTTTAAAGCATTTCCCCTATCACCTTCATTTTGCCTTCCAGGAAGCATATACTCGGCAGGATTTGATGTTGGATTCCAAGGGCAATCTGCTGACGGAAGACGAGGATATTCGCTCGGTTTTTGAAGGTTATGTGCTTGACTTAAGCGAGCTTTTACGCCAAAATATTATCATAGCTCTTCCCGTAGCGCCCCTCTGTTCCCCCGATTGTAAAGGGCTTTGCCCCAAATGCGGCAAGGACTTGAACGAGGGGGAATGCGATTGTGAGAAGAAAAAAATTGACCC
Source organism: bacterium (assembly GCA_049970775.1). Classification (GTDB taxonomy): domain Bacteria; phylum Armatimonadota; class JACIXR01; order JACIXR01; family JACIXR01; genus JACIXR01. The sequence continues at coordinate 14,669 of JBMFMH010000001.1, forward strand.
ACGCTGGCAGAAGTTAAGCGAATATAAGAGCAAAGGAGGTATGAAAGTTGGCTAATCCAAAGCGGCGTTTCTCGCACTCAAGAACTGCAAAAAGAAAGGCAAGATGGTTAGCCCTCAATTGGGGCGGTCTTTCCATCTGTCCTCATTGTCATTCCTTGAAACAGGCACATCGGGTCTGCCCATCCTGTGGATATTACAAGGGAAACCTCGTCGTGGAAGAAGTTAAAAAGAAGTGAGGGAAAAGATTTCCATAGCTGTGGATGCTATGGGGGGCGATTACGCCCCCCAGGAAATCGTAAAGGGGGCAATTGAAGCTCTCTCTTCGGTTAATAATTTGAGAATACTTTTGGTGGGTGAGCCCTTGACTTTGGCAAAAGAAGCTGAAGGAATAGAGGGGATGGAGATTTTACCTGCTTCCCAGAGGATAAACATAGATGAGAAACCAGCGGTGGTGAGGAAAAAGCCTGATTCTTCTTTAATGGTAGCATTGAAAGCGGTAGCGGAAGGAAGAGCTGAGGCGGTTGTGACAGCTGGACACACAGGCGCAGCTGTTTTCGGGGCGTTGCTTTGTTGGGGTAAGATAAAGGGAATATCCAGACCCGCTATCGCGGCTCCTATGCCTTGCAAGGGGGGTAGGTTTCTCCTTGTGGATGCAGGGGCAAATGTGGATTGCAAGCCCCAGCATCTATTCCATTTCGCCATTATGGGGAGCATATATGCATCTCAAGTTCTTCACATCCCCAATCCTCGTGTTGGGCTCCTCAGCATAGGGGAGGAAACAGGGAAGGGCAACAGCTTGACTAATGCTACTTATAAACTCTTGGAAAACGCTCCCCTCAATTTCATTGGGAATGTGGAAGGGGAGGCTATATTCGCGGGAAAAGTGGATGTCGTTGTGAGCGATGGTTTTGTGGGCAATGTCGTTTTGAAAAGCAGTGAAGGATTAGCCCAGCTCGCCCTCCATTATATTAAGGAGTTGGGAATGGATGTGCAGAAGCTCATCCCTTATTTTGATTACGCTGAGTATGGTGGGGCTCCCATTCTTGGTGTTCCTCATATATTGATTAAGTGCCACGGTAGGTCAAGAGCGAAAGCCATTCGTCAAGGCATACTTGTTGCGAAGGAGGCTGTGGAAATGGATATGATAGGGAAGATTACATCCGCTCTTTCATTGGAAAGGAGTTAGGAAATGAGGAAGGTAGGAATAGCTGGCTTGGGTGCTTATGTGCCGTCCAAGGTTCTGACGAACAAGGACTTGGAGAAGATGGTTGATACGACCGATGAATGGATAACAACTCGCACGGGGATAAAGGAACGGAGAATCGCCGAGGATTGGCAGGCTTCCTCTGATTTAGCTTTTGAAGCGGCTAAGGAAGCGCTCGCCAATGCTGATATTAAACCGGAGGATTTAGACCTTATTATAGTCTGTGGTGTAACTTTTGATTATCCTTTTCCGGCGACCGCCTGTATATTACAGGATAAATTGGGGGCAAAGAAAGCGGGAGCAATGGATATTGAAGCAGGATGCACTGGTTTCATCTACTCCCTCTCAGTTGCTTACGGATATGTGGCAACGGGTGTTTATGATAATGTTCTGGTCGTGGGAAGCGATGTCCTCTCAAAGGTTACAGATTGGCAGGATAGGTCATCCTGCATACTCTTCGGAGACGCAGCGGGAGCGGCGGTCGTTTCCACCTTTAAAGGGAGAGCTGAGCTATTGAATTTTTATCTTCGTTCCGATGGTTCCCGTGTGGATGACCTTCTCATACCCGCAGGCGGCTCAAGGAACCCAGCGTCTCACAGAACGGTTGAGGAGAGGCTTCATTATATGAAGCTTAACGGACCGGAGGTCTTCCGCTTAGCAGTGAGAGTGATTGAGGATGCGGTTTTGTCCGTTTTAGAGAAAGCGAAACTCTCTAAGGAGGAGGTAAGCTTGTTCATCCCACATCAAGCCAACATTCGGATAATAAATACCGCAGCAAGGAATCTCGGCATTCCTGAGGAGAAATTCTTCGTGAATGTCCAACGCTATGGCAATACATCCGCCGCTTCAATTCCCCTTGCTCTTTATGAAGCTTTGAAGGAGGGGAGGATTAAAGAGGGCGAATATGTGATGCTGGTGGGATTCGGTGCTGGACTTACCTGGGGAGCTTATCTGATAAGGTGGTGAGGAGGATGTTCAAGACGAGGGTTTGTGATTTATTGGGCATAGAATACCCCATATTACAGGGAGGTATGGCTTGGGTAGCAACCGCTGAGCTGGCGGCAGCGGTATCGGAAGCAGGTGGCTTGGGAATAATTGGAGCGGGCGGAATGCCCGGCGAAATCCTAAAAGAGGAAATCAAGAAAACCCGTTCCTTAACCAGCAAGCCATTCGGTGTTAACATAATGCTGATGTCTGAATATGTTGAGGAACAAATGAGGGTGGTTTTGGAGGAAAGACCAGCGGTTATCACAACCGGTGCCGGCAATCCAGGAACTTATATTCCCGCCTTGAAATCAGCAGGGATAAAGGTGGTTCCTGTTGTTGCTTCCGTAGCACTTGCTGTTCGTCTTGAGAGGATAGGAGTTGACGCTCTGATAGCGGAGGGCGGGGAATCGGGAGGACATATAGGGGAGCTTTCCACTATGGCTTTGCTTCCACAAGTTGTGGATGCGGTTTCCATTCCAGTTATCGCAGCTGGCGGGATAGCCGACGGTAGAGGATTCCTCGCCGCCCTCGCTTTAGGAGCGGAGGGAGTGCAGATGGGAACAAGGTTCGTTTGCTCCGAGGAATGCACTGTCCATCCAGCTTATAAGGAGGCGATAATAAAGGCGAGGGACAGGGATACAGTGGTAACAGGGCGTTCCACTGGGCACCCAGTGAGGTGTTTGAGAAATAAACTTACGAGAAAATTTGAGGAATTGGAGGCTCGTTGTGCTCCGCCTGAGGAACTTGAGGAACTCGGAAGAGGCAGATTGCGGGCGGCAGCCGTTGAAGGGGATGTGGAATATGGCTCAGTAATGGCGGGTGAGATAAGCGGATTGATAAAGGATATAAAACCTGTGAGAAAAATCATAGAGGATATATTAAGGGAGGCGAAAGAGACCCTTATAAGCTTAAATCAGAGGTATCTTGGAGGGGGAAATGAGTGAGAAGAAATTTGCCTTGCTCTTCCCGGGGCAGGGTTCCCAATATGTAGGGATGGGTAAAGAACTTTACGAGGAGTTCAGCGAGGTAAGAAGCACTTTTAAAACCGCTAATGAGGTGCTTGGATTTGACTTAATGGATGTTTGCTTTAACGGTCCGGAGGAGGAACTAAGAAGAACCTCAATCGCTCAACCAGCGCTACTCACACTTAGTGTGGCGATTTGGAAGCTTCTTCCTCCCCTTAAAGTGGTATACCTTGCTGGGCATAGCCTTGGCGAATATTCTGCGCTCGTTGCGGGAGGAGTAATCACATTCACGGAAGCCTTGATGTTGGTGAGGAAACGAGGGGAATATATGGAGAAAATGAGGGAGGGGAGTATGGTAGCTGTTATGAGAATTGAGCGTGGGGTGCTGGAAGAGATAATAGAAAGTATAGGTGGTATATGTGTGATTGCAAATTACAATTCGCCTCAGCAACTCGTTATCTCTGGGGAAAAGGAAGCTGTGGAAGAAGTGGCGAAGATAGCGGAGGAGAAAGGAGCGAGATGCGTGAAACTTAATGTGAGTGGTGCTTTTCATTCCCCTCTGATGAAGGAAGCGAATGAGAGATTTCAGGAAGAACTTATGAAAGTTAACTTTAGGGATAGTTCGATTCCGATAGTTTGCAATGCATATGCTAAGCCTCTTACAAAAGCTGAGGACATAAAGGAAGCGCTTGGGGTTCAAATGGTTAGCCCTGTTTTGTGGGAGGAGAGCGTGAGATTAATGAGTGAAGGAGTGGATTGCTTCCTTGAGGTAGGTCCGGGGAAGGTATTGGCGAACTTAGTGAAGCGAATCGTGCCGAGTGTAGAGGTCCACAATATTGAGAATAAACAAGGTTTGGAAGAATTAAGGAAAATCTTGAGCAAGGAGGAGAAGGATTATGAAAAGGTTTGAAGGAAGAGTGGCTATAATAACTGGTGCAGGGCGAGGGATTGGGAAAGCTATTGCGGAAAGATTTGCCTCAGAAGGGGCGGATGTGGTCATATGCGACATTGATAAGGAAGCAATCGCTAAGGTGGCTGAGGAGATAATAGATAAATATTCCGTGAAGGTCATTTCTATTCCTGCTGATGTATCAAAGGAGGAAGATGTGAATGCCCTTGTGGAGGAAACGGTAAGAAATTTTGGGAAGGTAGACTTTTTGATAAACAATGCTGGGATAACAAGGGATAGCCTTATTCTAAGGATGAGCGAGGAGGAGTGGGATAAAGTGATAGCAGTTGACCTCAAAAGTGTGTTCCTTTGCACCAAAGCTGTTGCAAGGCATATGATGAGGCAGAGGTATGGAAGGATAGTTAACATATCCTCCGTGATAGGCTTGCGGGGAAATGTGGGTCAGGCGAACTATGCAGCTGCAAAAGCGGGAATCATTGGTTTCACAAAATCCGTTGCGAGGGAATTAGCGGGAAGAAACATAAATGTAAATGCTGTGGCTCCCGGATATATTCAAACGGAGATGACGGAGAGGTTGCCCAACGAGGTAAAAGAGGGGATGTTAAAACAGGTCCCCTTAGGGCGACCAGGTCAACCTGAAGATGTAGCTGGAGTTGTGGCTTTTCTTTGCTCGGAAGATGCTTCATATATCACGGGGGAAATAATTCGGGTTGACGGTGGTATGGCTATGTAGTTAAATATTAATTAAACTTGTAAGAATTAAAGCAAGGAGGTCGTAGATTATGGCAACCTGGAAGTGCAAAGAATGTGGATTTGAAAAAGAAGCAAGATGTAAGCCGAAGAAATGCTCCCAGTGTGGAGCAAAGGATTCCTTTGAAAAATTGGAGGTGAAAAAATAATGACTGACATTGTGGAAAAGGTTCGCAACATAGTAGCGGAAAGATTGAATGTCAATCCTGAAGAAGTGACACTGGAAACGACCTTTGAGGACCTCGGCGCTGATTCACTCGATGTAATGGACTTAATAATGGAGTTGGAGCAGGAATTCGACATTGAGATACCGGATGAGGATGCGGAAAAGATAAGGACGATTGAGGATACGGTGAATTACATCCAGTCGCGCTTGCAAAAGGAATAAATAATGCCCCCGAAAAGGGCGGTCATAACCGGTCTATCCCTCCTGACACCGTTAGGCATAGGGATTGAGAAGAATTGGCGCAGATTATTGCGGGGTGAAAGCGGCATAAGCCATATAACCGCCTTTGATGTCAGCGATTTCACCAGCAGGATAGGAGGGGAAGTAAGGGACTTCAATGTGGAGGATTACATAGATAAGAAGGAAGCGAGGAGAATGGACCGCTTCGCCCAATTTGGTGTGGCTGGGGCGAAATTGGCTCTCGCAGATTCTGGTTTGGAAATTGATAAGCTCAATCCCGAGGAGGTAGCGGTTATTATAGGCAGCGGTATAGGAGGAATATCCACTTGGGAGGAACAACATAGGATTTTTTTGGAGAAGGGTCCGAGCAGGGTAAGTCCTTTCTTTATTCCTATGCTTATCATTGATATGGGCGCAGCGCACATAGCGATAGCGTTCAAAGCTATGGGAGCGAATTACGCAACGGTGAGCGCTTGCGCAAGCGGGGCGAACGCAATCGGTGAGGCTTTGAGATTGATTAGAGAGGAGAGAGCCAAGGTGGTCATAGCTGGTGGAAGCGAAGCTTGTTTAACACCGCTCGCCTTGGCAGGTTTCTGCTCTATGAGAGCACTATCCACGAGAAACGATGAGCCTGAAAAAGCTTCCCGTCCTTTTGATGCGGAAAGGGATGGGTTTGTTCTATCGGAGGGGGCTGGTGTAGTGATTGTTGAGGAGTTGGAGTTCGCCAAGAGAAGGGGAGCGAGGATTTATGCGGAGCTGATAGGCTACGGTCTATCCTGCGATGCCTATCATATCACAGCCCCTGAACCCAATGGAAGAGGGGCTGCGCTCTCTATGGAGGCAGCTTTAAGGGATGCGAGGATAAGCAAGGATGAGGTAGATTATATAAACGCTCATGGAACATCAACTCAATTGAACGATGTCACGGAGACAATGGCAATAAAAAGTGTTTTCGGTGAAAGGGCATATAAAATCCCTATCTCCTCAACGAAATCTATGATTGGACACCTTTTGGGCGCTGCGGGAGCAGTGGAGTTCATCGTTTCCCTCCTAACCATAAGGGATAATATAATTCATCCCACGATTAATTACGAACATCCCGACCCCCAATGCGATTTGGACTATGTCCCCAACAAGGCAAGGGAAGCAAAGGTGAATGTGATTATGTCCAATTCCTTTGGTTTTGGTGGACATAATGTCTCCCTTGTAGCGAGGAGGTTTGAAGGGTAGGGATGTTCTATATGGAGGTGCGTAAGCTAAAATGGAGAAATTTAAGACATTGAAAAAGAAGGAGAAACCGTTGTTTATTTTGGGCGTTAATTACTGGGCAAGGGATGCAGGACCGCTTATGTGGCGAAAATGGGATAGGGAGAAGGTGAGGGAGGAGATAAGACAGATGAAGTCCCTCGGTATGAATACGATAAGGTCCTTCGTCTATATGCCTGATTTTATGCCTCGTCCGGGTGAAGTTGATGAGGAGATGTTGAGGCGCTTTGGTGAATTTCTCAAGATTTGCGAGGAGGAAGGGATTTACACTTTCCCTTCCTTCTTCGTTGGGCATATGTCGGGTGAAAATTGGGATGTGCCTTGGAGGGAAGGGCGAAATTTCTATACAGACCCTTGGATGATACGCCAGGAGATAGCATATGTGCAGAAGATAGTTTCTCGCTTTAAGGACGAGGAAGCGATTATAGGCTGGCTTCTTTCCAACGAAATTCCCCTTTATGGCGGCAATACCACAAGGGACATCGGGTATGTTTGGGTGAAGACGATGTGCGAGGCAATAAGGGAGATAGACCCTGAACGTCCTATTTCAACAGGAGATGGTTGTTGGTACTTAAATGGTGATGACAATGGCTTTAATTTGGATGACCTCTCAAAGGTCTTGGACTTTCTCGGTCCTCATTCTTATCCCTCGGAGACGGATTCCCTCCGGCACTCCTTTATTCCCGCGATGTTGATGCAATTGGCGAGAACCTGGGGATTACCCGTCCTTTTGGAGGAGTTCGGTTGTTCTAACGCTCATTGTAGCGAGGAGCATCAAGCGGATTATTACCGCACTACCTTCCATTCCGTTTTGGTAAATGGTGGTTGCGGCTGTTTAGGTTGGTGCTTTTCCGATTTCAACCTACCTTATCAGAGACCTTATTCTCATCATCCCTTTGAAATGCTTTTCGGGGTAACCCGTTCAGATAAATCGGAAAAGCCGGTAGCTTATGAATTTCAAAGATTTGCCGCCCTCTTGGAAAAGCTGGATTTTTCCCATCTTGAAATACCTACACCTCAGGCTTACATTATCGTTCCTTCTTTCTACTTCCATCCTTATCCATTTTTCTGGGCGGATAAAGGGCAAATGAACAGGCTATTTCTCCAAGCCTTTACCTCAGCTAAAATGGCGAAAATCAGAACGGGATTTTGGCGAGAGGAACCAATCGCATCAAACATCCCCTATGATATTGAGTTAAAGAAAGAAGTGAAATTCCCATCCGAGGCTAAATTGTTCATTCTCCCTTCCTTCCCGACACTCACTGCCCCAACTTGGGAGGCGCTTTACGATTTCGCTGAGAAGGGAGGCACTGTCTACTTCTCTTACAGATATCAGCCTTGGATACATAACTTTGAGCGTTTAACTGGCTGTAGCCATAAATTGAGATTTGGAATACCTGATATTCCAGCGCAAACCTTAACGCTTAGCTTCTTGAAGGCTTTACCCGGCATAGAGGAAGGCGAGGTCTTCCATTTCACTCCTCCTGCTTCTCCCTTCCATAGCGCCTTTTGTCCCCTTGTTCCCAAATCTGCTGAGGTAATCGCGATAGATGAGGAAGGCAATCCGGCAATAGTTTTAAACAGGATAGGGAAGGGAAAAGTGTTTTTCTCCGCTTTTCCTCTGGAGCTTTATCTCAGTGAGAAACCCGAGGCTAACAAATCATCGCCTTTATGGAGACTTTACAAGGCGATTGCTTTAGAGGCTGGGGTTGAATTTCCCTTAGATTTCACTAACCCATTCGTGGAAATGGAGGTGTTGAAGCAAGGTGAGGAGAGATTGGTTTGGCTGATTAACCACTCATGGGATACTGTTGAGGGTTCCTTATTGGGCGATTTTGAGAAGCTGGTAGATTTTGAAAGCGGTAATGAATTAACTTTTTCCGGGGAGAAGGATATAATATTAGCCAAGAAGGAAGTTAAGATTTTGAAAATCTAAAAAGCGAGGTGAAACAAATGATAGAGTGTAAGTTTTGTGGGGCAGAGAATGAGGAAACGAGGCAGGCTTGTTGGAACTGCTTTGCTCCTTTAAAGGGCGAGGTAGGGGAAGCTATGAAGGAGAGGGTAGCGAGAATAAGGGAGGTAGTCCCTTCCACTGAGGCGACCGCTGCTCCCGTGGAGGCAGCGGTGGTTGCGCGGCGGCGTGGATTATCCTTAGGTTGGTTGGTGGGTATAGTAGTTTTCCTCCTCATCCTTGGAGGTGGCTTCTTTTTCTACTTGAAAATATTTAGGGAAAAGCCCCAACAAGTGGCAAGGGACTTCGTTTATGCCTTTGTTCAGGGCTTGAGTTCCCAAGACCTTTCCCCAATAAAGCCATATATAGACCCAGTGGATGCAACTAACCTCCCTACAACTAAGGAAGACACGAAGAAGAAAATATTGGCTTATCTCAGCACGATGGGCGTAAAGGTCCCCTCGCAAATAGGTGGGAAGGACATATTTGATTTGCTCAGTTCACTGCGACCAGCGGTGCAATCGGTAAATACTCAAATGGAAAGCGCCTCCTTAAGTGAGGCAAAGGTAAATGTTCGGGTAGCAATCGGTATAAGTGGCGGAATGTTGCCGATTATGCCCCAGCAATCAGTGCAGGGCTCTGCTACCCTCACCCTCATAAGGCAGGGCTTGGATTGGAAGGTGAGTTTGAGTAAAAGTATGCTTAAATAAAAAGTGAAAGGAGGCAATAAATAAAAGATGAAAAAATGGACAGCGTTAGTTGTTTCTCACACTCATTGGGATAGAGAATGGTATCTAACATATCAGGGTTTTAGAAGGCGCTTGGTTAGGCTCACTGACCGCCTTCTTTCCCTTATGGAGTCAAATCCTCGCTACAAGTATTTTGTCTTTGATGGGCAGACAATTGTGTTGGAGGATTATCTGGAGATACGCCCGGAAAACGAGGAACGAATAAGAAAGCTCGTGCAGGAGGGAAGGCTTCACATTGGTCCTTGGTATGTGCTCCCCGATGAGTTCCTCGTCTCGGGAGAATCCCTTGTGAGAAATCTCTTGATAGGGCATATGATAGCGGAGAGATACGGCAGGGTAATGAAGGTCGGTTATCTTCCCGACCCCTTTGGTCATATCGCTCAGCTACCACAAATCCTGCAAGGATTTGGAATCAAATCCTTTATATTCCATAGGGGATTGGGAGACGAATGGGAGGGGCTTAATACCGAATTCTGGTGGGAAGGCTTAGATGGAACAAAGGTGTTGGCTATATATCAAATTCACGGTTATTGCAACTTAGCTGGGTTGGGTTATGAGCCAGCTTTTGGTGAACCGGGAATGGTTAAAGTTGATATGGATTTGGCTGTTGAGAGGATAAAAAGAGAAGTTGATAGTATCAGCCCATATGCCTCTACTCGCTATATCCTTCTCAACAACGGTTGCGACCACCTTGAACCCCAGCCCGAGCTTCCCGATATGATAGATTATGCTAATAGCAAACTTGAGGATATAGAGGTGGTTCATTCAACATTTGAGGAATATGTGGAGAAGATATTGAGTGAGGAGCCTAAACTGGGAACTATAAAAGGTGAGCTTCATAGAGGGCGCTATCATCCCCTTCTTCTCGGTGTTTTCTCCACTCGTCTTTACTTAAAGAAGGAAAACTTCCTTACTCAAAGGGCATTGGAAAAATATGCGGAGCCCATTTGTTCCCTTGCTTGGTTGGAGGGTAAACCTTACGAGGGTGCATTCCTTCTGCGAGCTTGGAAGCATCTTGTTTCAAATCATCCCCACGATTCCATATGTGGTTGTTCAGTTGATGAGGTTCATAGGGATATGCTTCCTCGTTTTGCTGCTGCCCGCCAGATAGCGGAGATTCATTTTGAGGAATCTGCTCGCTACTTAATGGAGCGAATCAATGCGAAAAAAGAAGGGGCAAAAGCAGCGGTTGTCGTGTTCAATCCTCACAGCTGGGTTGTAACGGATGTGGTCAAGGCTCGTCTTGAATTTCCCATCTCAGCAGACCAGCCGATTCACCACATCATCGTGCGAGATGAGACTGGCAAAATAGTTGCCAGCCAACTGGAGAACATAAAGGTATCTTTGCCCTATCACCCTCATCCTCTTAATCAGCTGGTTTGGAGCGGAGATATCTCAATTATGGCGGAGAATGTCCCACCAGTCGGCTACAAGACATACTATATTGAGGAAGTAAGGGAGCCAAAGAGGATTTCCACTCTCCTAATAGCAACATCTACTTGTTTGGAAAATGCTTTCCTCAAGGTTGATGTTAATCCCAATGGAACACTTGACATCACGGACAAGAGAAGCGGGCAAGTATTTAGAGGATGTAATCTATTTGAGGATACCGAGGATGTTGGGGATGAATATAACTACTCGCCAGCTCTGAACTCTGAGACGATAACCACCGCCGGCGCAAATGCTCAAATCTCCCTTTTGGAAAGGGGACCTGTTTCCGCTACTATAAAGGTTCAGTTAACGCTCTACTTGCCGGAAAGCATAGATGAAGGCAGGACCGCTCGCTCAAAGGAGCTCATTCCTTGCCCCATTACCTCATATATCACCCTCCACGCGGGGATACCTCGTGTGGATATAGAGACGGTTTTTGAAAACAAGGCAAAAGACCATCGCTTGCGAGTCCATTTCCCAACGAATCTTTTTGCAAATGATTGCTTGGCTGATGTTCAATTTGGTGTCTTAAAGAGAAGCATCCAGCTGCCAAAAGGAGAAGGATGGGTGGAGAAGCCGGTGGGCACGAAGGCTATGCAGTCCTTCGTTGCCTTGGAAAGCAGAGGTTTGGGGTTATGTGTTGTGAGCGAGGGATTGCCGGAATATGAACCTATTGATACTCCGAATGGCGTGGACATAGCTCTTACCCTCCTCCGCAGCGTTGGCTGGCTTTCAAGGGGAGATTTACTTACTCGCCCCTATAACGCTGGTCCACAAGTTCCTACGCCTGAGGCACAATGCTTAGGCACCCACACCTTCCGTTATGCCATCATCCCATTCGTGAACTCCTTTGAGGAAGCGAAGCCATGGCTTCTTGCTTATCAATTCGTTGCACCTTTGCGTTCTCTCATCACACTTCCCCACGATGGTTCACTCCCTTCCGAATATTCCCTCATCAAAATCTCCCCTCAAGAGCTGGTGCTGAGCGCTTTAAAGAAGGCGGAGAAGGACGATTCCTTAATCGTTCGCTTCTACAATATAGCTTCCTATGAGGTGGATGGTAGAATAACCCTCTCCAAAGCGCCTCAAAAAGCCTTCTTGGCAAATCTCGCCGAAGAAGAAATTGAGGAGTTAACCGCCGATAAGGAGCTGGAGGTGAAAGTTAAGCCATACCAGATAATCACCCTAAAGCTGTTCTTCTAATAGAGGAATTAGGTTTAAATATAGACCATCCATTGATAAGGGAGGCGCTAACTCATCCCTCTATGAAGCAAGGGAGTGAGGATATCTCTTATGAGCGCCTTGAATTTCTCGGCGATGCCATTTTGGGTGCGATAATAGCGGAATACCTTTTCAGGGAGTACCCCGACCTTGATAGCGGGAAGCTCTCCCGAGCGAAGGCGCACTTTGTGAGCGAGGAGCGTCTCGCGGAGGTAGCAAGATATCTTCAGTTGGGAGAGCTTATTCAAATGAGTAAGGGAGAGGAGAAAGGAGGTGGAAGGGAGAAGAATTCCGTTTTGTCTGATGCGTTGGAGGCTTTCATAGGAGCGATTTATCTATTGGGAGGTTTGGCAAAGGCGCGACGATTCGTTATGCGTTCCTTTAAGCCGTTATTTAAAACGATAAAGAGGATATTTCTGAAGGATTATAAGAGTATCCTTCAGGAATATTTGCAAGGGAAAGGGAGGGGGCTTCCCCAATATCAAGTGGTTAAAACCGAGGGTCCTCCTCATGAGAGAATATTCACCGTTCAAGTGAAGATAGAAGGCGAGATATATGGAGAGGGAGTGGGAAGAAATAAAAAGGAGGCAAGTATGGCGGCGGCGAAAATGGCCTTGAAAAAATTGGGTTTGAATTACAATAATTATGAGTGAGGAGTTGGAGTTCCTCTTATATTCAAGGAAAAGATTAGTGGAAAGGGAGAAAGAGTTGGAGAACCTTCTTCGTTCGGAGGTGGAAAGGCTACGCAGGGAGATAGAGGTCGTCCTGCGTTTAACGGGTGAGGAAGAAGATGGGATGGAGGGTAAAGTTGAGGGGCGATTGAGAGAGATTTTGAGAAATCATCCAAAGGGGGAGAGAGCAAGGGAGATAGCACGAGAAATAGAAAAAATCAGACAGAAACTACGAGGAATAGAGCGAATCCTGGATACGGAGAGTAAGAGGTGATTAAGCGATGGATATCGGTATTTTGAGCCTTTCTTTTTCCTTTAAAGGTTATACATTTGATGAGTTTCTTCTGTCTGCGAAGGAAATCGGCTTTAAAGTTTATGAGCTTACTACCGCCCCTGGTGCCCATAAGGGGACGCTAAGATTTGACGAGGAAGGGATAGAGGAGATAAGGAGGAAATCAGCCGAGAACGGTTTAAATATATGGGCGCTTGGAGGATATACTAATTTTGTTAAGAAAGACAGTAAAGAATTTGAGGAGGAAATCAAAAAGGTAATAGGTTATCTTGAAATCGCTGAAAAGCTGGGAGCGAAGGTAATAAGGGTTTTCGGTGGTGAGCCCCATCCCGATATACCGGAGAGCCAGTATCCTGAACTCATAGCTAAGGGATTGAAGGAATGCGCCAGCGAGGCGGAAAGGCGTGGCATTTATCTCGGAATGGAAAACCACGGCTATATCACTAATGATGCTGAATTGGAGATAAGGATACTGGAAAAAGTGGGTTCGCCATTCGTCAGATTGACCGTTGATACCTCTAATTATTACTGGTATGGACATTCTCTCGCAACGATTGAAAGGTTCTACAAACTCGTTGCTCCCTATTGTGTTCATACCCACTTAAAGGATGGTAGCCAAAAGAAGGGGGCAAGGGATAAGTATATATCCCTCGCTTTGGGAGAAGGTGAACTTCCCTTGGAGCTCTTCTTGGATGAGCTTCTCCGCTCTGGATATGATGGTCCCCTTTGCATTGAATATGAAGGCGAAGAGGATGCGAGGATTGGGGCGAGGAAAGGCTACGAGTATCTGAAAAATTATCTTGCGAGGAGATAGCAAGTGGCTAAAATAACAATCAGGACGATAAAGGAAAAGAAGCTAAAAGGGGAGAAAATAACTGCCCTTACCGCATACGATTACCCCACCGCTAAAATACTTGATTCTATGGGAATAGACATAATCCTTGTTGGTGATTCCCTTGGCAATGTCGTGCTTGGTTACGAGAGCACTTTGCCCGTTACTATGGAGGAAATGCTTCATCATACGAGAGCAGTGAAAAGGGGGATAAAGAATGCTCTATTGGTAGGGGATATGCCCTTTCTTTCCTATCAGCAAAGTATTGAGGAGGGCATAAGGAATGCGGGATTGTTCATTAAGGCTGGTGCGGAGGCGGTGAAGATAGAAGGGGGAAGGCAGTTCATCCCCTTGGTGGAGAAATTGACCCAATCGGGAATCCCCGTGATGGGGCATATCGGTTTAACCCCCCAATGGATTCACAGCTTTGGTGGTTATCGTATTCAGGGACGCACGGCAAGGGATGCTCTAACTCTTTTGGAGGATGCGGTTCTTTTGGAGGAAGCGGGAATCTTCTCGCTTGTTCTTGAAGGTGTTCCTGTTCAGCTGGCTAAACTTATAACGGAGAATGTTTCTATCCCAACGATTGGAATTGGAGCTGGTCCTTATTGCGATGGACAAATCCTCGTCTTTCACGACCTTTTCGGGCTTGGTGATTATATCCCCAAACATGCGAAAGTCATCGTTGATTTAAAGGAAATCATCTCAGAGGGAGTGAGGAAGTATATTGAAGAGGTTAATAGCGGCGTTTTTCCGGCTGAGGGGAATTCCGTTTTTATGGATGAAGCGGAGGAGGAAGTCCTAAGAAAGGAGTGGTCAAAACGGAAATCGTCCGGGAAATAAATAGGATGAAAGAGATAAGCAGGAAGGCAAGGGAGGAGGGCAAGATAATCGGTTTCGTGCCCACGATGGGTTATTTCCACGAGGGGCATCTCTCTTTGGTGAGGAAAGCGAGGGAGGAATGCGACATCGTTGTGGTTAGCCTCTTCGTCAATCCGATTCAATTTGGTCCGCAAGAGGATTACCATAGCTATCCTCGGGATGAGGAACGGGATGCGGAAATGGCGCGAGATGTTGGTGTGGATGTTCTTTTTATACCATCAGCTTCCGAGATGTATCCCGATGGTTACTCAACCTATGTAGAGGTTCAAGGATTGACTGAGGGGCTTTGCGGTAGATTTAGACCGGGACATTTCCGAGGCGTTACCACTGTTGTTTTGAAGCTCTTCAACATCGTAAATCCCCAAAGGGCATACTTCGGCGAGAAGGATTATCAGCAGCTCAAGGTCATAGAGAAAATGACGAGAGACCTTAATCTTGACATCCAGATAGTTCCTTGTCCGACTGTAAGGGAAGAGGATGGTCTTGCGATGAGCTCCCGCAATGCATACCTTTCGCAAGAGGAAAGAAAGGCAGCCACGGTAATTTACAGGTCTTTGTTGGAGGCGAAAAGGCTTTATGAAGAAGGGGAAAGGAACGCAAGAAAGATAGAGCAGATAGTGGAAAAAAATTTGCGAGGCGAGAAATTGGTGAAAAAGATAGATTATGTTGAGGTCGTCCACCCGGAGACATTGGAAGAGCTGGAAACGATTGGAGAGGAAGGAGCTGTATTAGCGGTAGCTTTATGGATAGGAAAAGCGAGACTAATAGACAACATTAAACTAAAAAAGGAGGTATAGAGATGGAGAATCGTCCGTTGCGCAAATCCTGGAGAGAAAAGCTCCACGAGGAAAGAGACCTGCCGAAAGTCGTTGAGGTCCCCGAGCATATGATTGGTAAATGGGGATTGAAGCCCGGGGATACACTTTTGATTCCTTCCCCTTTGGACATAGACGAGGTTATGCGGAGTGTTCCGGAGGGGAAACTTATAACGATTGACCAAATAAGGGAAGTTTTAGCTAGGAAATACGGGGCAACCATTTGTTGCCCAGTCACAACGGGGATTTTCGTGCTAATGGTGGCAAAGGCAGCTGCCGAGGCGGAAAGAGAGGGTGAAAATAATATCACGCCCTATTGGCGAACCTTGAAGTCAAAGGGTGCGGTGAATGAAAAATATCCAGGTGGAGCTGAGCTCCAGAAAAAGCTCCTTGAAGCGGAAGGGCACAGGTTAATTAAGAGGGGCTATAAGTATGTCGTTGTGGATTATGAAAGTAAACTTGTAGAACTGTGAAGCCTTCGCCTCCCGCTCCCTTCATAATTGAGAAGATAGTGCGTTCCGCTTTGGAGGAGGATATCGGGTGGCGGGACCTCACCTCCTCCATATTGGATGATGTTGATGCTATCGGGAGGATTTCCGCTAAGGAGGAAGGGGTCCTCTGTGGCATTACTATTGCCGAGGAGGTTTTCCGCTTCCTTGAGGAGGATTGCCTGTTTAATAGCTTTCTTAACGATGGAGAGGCTTTTGCCCCGGGCTCTTTAATCGCTGAAGTAAGGGGAAAGGCGAAAGCCATCCTTGGTGGAGAAAGGGTAGCTCTTAATTTCCTTCAGCACCTCTCCGGCATTGCTACCCTCACGAGAGAATTCGTTGAGAGGATAAAGGGCACGAAGGCGAAAATATTAGCTACAAGGAAAACGATTCCCCTTATGAGGGCTTTGGAGAAGTATGCTGTTGAGGTGGGTGGCGGTTATTCCCATCGCTTCGCCCTTTACGATGGAATTCTTATAAAAGATAATCATATCGCGATTTTGGGTGATATCGGTGAGGCTGTGAGGAGGGCGAAAGAGAGGTTTCCCTATCACAAAATAGAGATAGAAGTGGGTAGTGTAGATGAGGCAAGGGAAGCTGTGGAGGCGGGTGCGGATGTGGTTCTGCTTGATAATATGAGCTTGGAGGAGATAAGGGAAGTGGTGAGGATGGTTAAAGGGAAGGTGTTATTGGAGGTTTCGGGTGGGGTCTCGTTGGAGAATGTGAGGGAGATCGCGGGAATGGGAGTTGATTTCATATCAATCGGTGCTCTTACCCACTCAGCAAAAGCGATAGATATCCATATGGAGGTTGAGAAGATATGAGGATATTAGCGAGGACAAAAGAAGAGGTTTTTGTAAAGAAATTTTCTCTCGCCCTGCTCTTTATGTTCGCTACTGGGTTAGGGGCTCAATTGAGAATTTCCCTCCCATTTACCCCCGTTCCCATCACTTTCCAGACATTCTTTGTCCTATCCTCTGGCGCGGTACTCGGACCTTTCTGGGGATTGATTAGCCAAATCCTTTATATCTTTTTCGGAAGTTTAGGTTTTCCTTACTTCTCAGGATGGTCAGCTGGTTTGAGAACACTCATTGGACCAACTGGCGGATACATAATAGGCTTTGCTGTAGCGAGTTATCTCGTTGGCAAACTAACGGAAAAGGAGCTGAAATTAAAAAGGCTTTATTTAGCTATGGTTTTAGGGGAAGTCGTGATTCTGCTCTCCGGTTTTCTCTGGTTGGGAATATCCCTTTCCCTTACACCCTATCAAGCCTTTCTCAAAGGTGTTCTACCTTTCCTCCCGGGAGATGCAATGAAGATACTCGCCGGTGGGTTATTCTCTCTCTCCATTTCCCGTTGGACGAGGAATTGAGGCTTAAACCAATCGGCAAGCAAATAATTCACTTTGAAGCTATCCAATCAACGCAGGATGTAGCTATCGCAGAAGCAAGGCAAGGAAAAGAGGAGGGCATAGTATTTTGGGCTGATGAGCAAAAGAAGGGTAGGGGGCGTTGGGGACGAAGCTGGTTTTCCCTTCCCTCTAAATGCTTGTTGTTTTCCTTTATATTGCGCCCCAAAACGCCAGCGAAATTTATTTCCTATTTATCCCTTTTTCCCGCTCTCGCTTGCTCCTTCGCTATCGAGAGATATGGAGTAAGATGTCTGCTTAAATGGCCGAATGATATTTTAATAGAGGGGAAAAAGGCGGGAGGAATATTGGTGGAAACAGAAGTAGTAGGCGATAGGATAGAATGGGCTGTTGTGGGAATCGGAATAAATGTAAATTTGGTGGAGGAAGAGTTTCCAGCGGAGTTGAGGGCAACCGCCACATCCCTCCGCATCGTTTTGGGAAAAATGCTTGACATTGAAGGGCTTTTAAAGGATATATTAAGAGAATTAAACGAGTGGTATGAAATTTGTTTTTCTGAGGAAGGGAGGGAGAAGATAAGAGAGGAATGGGAGAAGAGGGATTTTCTGCGTGGCAAGGAGATAGAGGTGGGATTTGCCAATGGTGGGAAGTTGAAAGGGATAGCGGATGGGATAGATGAGATGGGTTATTTGAGGGTTAGGGTGGGCGAGGGGAAAATCGTCCTTGTTTCAACAGGCGAAGTATATCTATTGGAAAAAATTTAAAAGAGGAGGTTGAAAATATGCATAAAATAGGTTTTATCGGTTGTGGAGGCATAGCCAATGCCCATGCCCGTGCCCTCTCTTCTTTGAAGGGTAGGGTTGAGATGGTTGCTTTCTGCGATATTGAAGAGGAGCGAGCAAGGTGGTTCTCCCAGACTTATAGTGGTGGCAAAGCGGAGGTTTTCACCGAGTATAGGGAGATGTTGGACAAGGTGAAGTTGGATATAGTTTATATTTGCCTTCCCCCTTTCGCTCATCGGGACGAGGTTGAAATCGCCGCAGAAAAAGGAATCCATATCTTCATAGAGAAGCCGATTGCTTTGGATATGGAGACGGCAAATAGGATGGTAAAGGCTGTTGAGAAAAGCAAGGTGAAGTCACAGGTGGGGTTTATGTTTCGCTTTGGCGATGCGGTTGAGGAGGTTAGAGGAATGCTTTCCTCTTATGGTCCAGTTGGGTTGATGATGGGAAGATATATGTGCAACTCCCTTCATTCCCCCTGGTGGAGGGATAAATCAAGGAGTGGAGGGCAGATAGTTGAGCAGATTATACACATTTTTGACCTCATCCGTTACTTTATGGGCGAGCCGAAGCTTGTTTTCACGAGATGGAACAATATTTTTCACAGGGATATCCCAGATTATACCGTTGAGGATGTAAGCGGGACGGTTATAGTATTCAAGGAAGGAGGGATTGCCACGGTATCGGCGACGAATGGAGCAATACCTGGGAAGTGGATAGCTCAGCTTGACCTGATAGCAAAAGGGATAACCGCAAATTTCATTGATGCGAATAATGCGATAGTTTATCAGACTTCCAATCCTTGGGAGAAGAAGATGGAGATTTCATCCAATAAAGATATTTATTTGGCTGAGACATTGGATTTGCTTGATGCGATTGAGAAAGATAGGGAGACGAGGGTTCCGATGATAGAAGGGGCAAAGAGCCTCCAGCTTGTTTTGAGCGCCGCAGCTTCAGCGGAGAAGGGCGAGATAGTGGAGCTATGAGGAAAAGGGGGAAATAAAGATAAAGGTTTTGGCTATCTGCGGTTCGCCTCATATTGAGGGATTCTCACCCAGCCTCCTCAAATCAGCAGCGGAGGGAACAAGGGAAGCGGGAGCGGATGTTGAAGTGGTCATTTTGGGAGAGAAAAGAATCAAATCCTGTTTAGCTTGTCCAAATCCACCTTGCTGGACCTCTATGAATTGCAACATAAAAGATGATGACGGGCTTCTTTTAAGAAAGTTGTTCAATGAATGCGATGCCCTGATTATCTCCGCTCCCGTCTATTTCCTCACGATAAACGGATTAACGAAGGATTTCCTTGACAGGATGAGGCATTATGGAGCTAATGGAAAGCCTGCTTTCCCTATTTCAGCGGCGGGAGGGACGGGGAAAGGCTGCGTTAAAGCTCTGCAGGACCTCTCTGTTTCCCTTACTATTTTCGGCTTCAGGGTAGTTATGCCGTTGCCAGCAACCCGCTATAATGCGGAAGAAGCTCTTGCTGAAGCGAGGAAAAGGGGGAAGAGATTGGTTGAGGAATACGGTGAGAAGAAGCCCTTCGCTAATTTAGCGGATGGTTATGCGTGGCTTTATTCTCAGCCCTATATGGATTGGGATTTGATTGACGAGCTTTTGTATTTAACAAGAATAGCTATAGAGGGAATTAGGAAGAAGGGAAGAGAGGATTTAGCATCTCAATTCGTTGAGGAGCTTTCGGCGCTTGAGAAAAATCCCGAAAATATAGTTGAGCGTATCGCTTCCCTTCACGAGAGGACGATGCAAGTTTTCAATACCGTTTAATTTTACCTCTTACCGCTTCTTAAGCTCACCCCAAGGTTGGCAGGGAGGCGAGCCGAGGGCTTCCGCATTCTGCCAATGGGAGTCATTGAAATTAATTTTCTCCCAGCCCTCTTCCTCTTTCCCTGCTTTCCAGCTCTCATCGCTGAAAAGGATTACTTTACCCTTCTTTCCCGCTGTAAGTTCCACCAATAACCCAGCTGGACCTTCCTCGTTCCTGCATTTGACCGCTATTGTGTTCTTTCCCTTTTTCAGCAAACCGCTGACATCGTATTTCTCCACAGTTTCCCAAACCCCGTTTTTCCCGACGAATTTATCGTTGATATACAGCTCGTAGTAATTATCCGCTGTTATATAAAGGAAAGAAGGCTTTGAAACGGACGAGAGGATAAACGATTTGCGAAAGCAAATCGTTCCTGGTTTGTTTTCTTCCCCTTTTTTCCATATCCATTTAGCTTTCCAAGCGCTTCTCTCTATAGGTGGAAATCTCTTCCCACCTGGAAGAGATGAGAAAACGAATTCTTCCCCGGGTTTCAGCTTCCTTTTTATATGAAACTCGTATCCCTTTTTTTCGCAAATAATTTCAACCGTATTTTTCGTAACCCTAATTTTCAAGGGCAGATTTCCGTAGCAAAGATTTTCCACCTCAGCGAATTTTAATGCGGATGGAAGATTTGGCTTTATCTTCAATCCCTCAACATCGGCGTTTATTCCCATTATGCCATAAATGAAGAATGTGGGGACAAGTCCGCTTTCCGGGAAGGGGAGGTCTACTCCTACTTGCCCAGGGTTTTCCTGCTGCGGTATTTCGCCCCGGAAAAGGGGCGGTCCACCGCATAACTTATCGGGCATAGAATATCTTTTCAAAATTTCCCAGAATCGCTTATATGCATTATCTGCCCCTAAATATTTCGCCCGAGCCATTAGGTCATAGAAGGAGGTGTAGAGAATTGCGCCTCCATCTTGGCATTGGTCTCCATAGGGAGTTCCGAACCATCCTCTCACCCACCAGCTTGGATAGGGTTCCTGTGGTTCGTTTCTCATCGGATTATGTATCGTGTTAGCACGAGGGGCGAATATCCACTTGCTATATGTATCCGGTAAGCCGGAAGAGGTTGGCTCGGTTTCCATCCAATGAAAAATCCTCTTCGCTTTTTCCTCATCCCCTAACCCGTAGGTTAATGCTTCTAAATTTAAGAAAGTGAAGCCGTAGTCGTGTTTAACCCCGTTTACATCAATACAACCGATGAATCTGCCCTTTTCTTCGTCCCAGAAATTGCGAGCGTAGGCTTCCTTGGCTTTCCTCATCAAATCCTCATAATAGGAGGGTGGATGCCTCAACTCATATCTCTCTCCCTTTATTCCTCTTTTCTCAAGTAGCCCTTCTATCTCCTTCATTGCTTGAAGGGAAGCATAGAAATAGATGCTACAGTAACCATCCCTGTAACCAAAGGGAAGTATGTCCCAGTAATTGGAGCTTTGGTCATCGCATCTCCCCATAACATCCCTGGAATTAGTTATTATTATCCCTTCCTTTTCTCCCTGCAAATCCTTTAATTGATAATTCATAGCCATTCTTAATTTCCCTATCTGTTTTAAGAGGAAATCCTCGTCCTTTGTCCAGCAATACCAGCGCCAAACCGCGAGTATGAGCTTGGCACAAGTATCAAAATGCCGGCTATCGTATTGAGGCCAACCCAAAGGCCAACCCTTGATATCGCCCCAGGTATACACATAGCCGTCATCATCAATTCTTATGCTCTCAAGGTTCCTCTTCTCTCCTTCCTTTAAAGGAGAACAAGTCCAGTCCCTTATGAGGGCATCCCATTCCTTCCAGGTCGGGGAACCACCTCCACCCGGAGGATAGGTGAAAGCTCGTTCATAATAGAAACGATTAAGGAGAGCATCCAATTTGGGGTCGGAGGAGCGGAAACGGGGGAAGAAATCGGGAAGCCAGTCGGAGTGAGGGAAAACTGTTATCTTAAAAGAAGCAAGGGTTATTTCCGCTTTGTGGGAAGGGAGAGAATAGAAATGGAAATGCATCGTATCCTCTTCCATTGTCCAAGAGAGGGAGATAGCCTGAGCGGAAAATTGCAAATCATAGTTTCCCGTTCCCGTTGCCCTTATCCAATCGCAGGAAATAAGGTTTGGGTCGCTATGGTCTCTTCTTTTCAGCTGTTCTATCGGATAGTATTGTCCCAAGCTTGTGAAGAAGCGGCTGAAAAGAACACCGCTCTCCCTTGATACATCGTATCCCGATTTTTTCCAGGGCGTGGAAAGCGGGAAGTAAATGTTTGAAGATTCGCCCTTTATCTCTCCTTCCATTAGAAGCTCATTTCTTCTCAAGGTGAAGGATAAATCAGCCTCACCAACTTTTCTCCATCCCTCAATGCGAATCGCTCTATCCACATCTGGTTTGGGAGTATCGTTAGTGTATGCTTCCCCTTGGGGGAAGCTTTCCCTTGAGCTCCACCAGCCTATCATCCCTTTAGGCTGAGACATCTCTATGTAGTAATCACCGGGAGGAAGGGGAGGAGAGAAGGAAAAGCCTTGCCAGGAATTATCAGGAACATTTTCCAATCTCTTGCTGACGATTACCTCTCCCTTTGGATTGTTCCTCTTCAAGGTTAAGGTGACGCAGGAATCTTTTCTGCCCCAGGTAGGGATTAATACTTCTATTCTCTTTATATAGAAATCGTGGAGATGAAATGATTGCCCAAGAGTATTTTCCAAGAGTTCAGCAAACTGGTTGCCAACTTCAATTCTTGCTGGATTGCAATATACAAGCCCCTTAAAAACCAACCTATGTTTTTCTTTGTCAACCGATTCAGGTGGGGAAACGAACCAATTAGGGAGGAAATCCTTGGCGATATTTTCCCCGTATCTTCCTTTACCGGTGGGGTCAAAAGAAAGGGAAGGTTTATCACCTAACTGGAGCCTTATATAGCCATTTGATATCTCAAAGCCACTTTGTGCCCAGAGAAATATCGGAAGAAAAACAAGAAAAAGATGCCTCACAATGCTTTCACCTCTCATTCAAGCATTATTGGTAAAATATAAAAAACTCCCTTTTACCTAGCAATAGCTTTCGGGTATTTTATTTCATTCAATTAATTGGAATTCATAAATGGTGGGACCTTCGCTCGCCTCGTAGATATGAAGCCTCCAATAGCGAGCAGTGACAGGGATGAATCTTCTCTCATATTTTTCCCCGATTTCCGTTCCCATTATCACTGTTTTCCACTCCCCATTTTCATCTGCCCTGCATTCAATGGCGAATCTTTTGACTCTCTTACCGTATTCCACAGCTTCTAAAATTCTTACCCCTTTAATTCTTCTTGGTTCTCCTAAATCTACTTCCAGCCAGGCTGAGTTGATGCCAAAATCCGTTGCCCAGCGTGTGGTTTCATCTTCATCTACAGCTTTTTCCGCCCCGAAAGCGGGCATATTTTGGAAAACATTGGAGCTTTTTGCCTTAATTGAAGGCAAGGTTGCCCCTGGAAGGGGAGTGATGTCATCTGCTGAACCTTCCAAATGAAGCTTTACGACGGTTATCAAATCGCTATGATACTTTTTGGGGACAATGATTAAGAGTTTCTTTTCATTTTGTTCAACGATTGCTTTCCCTCCTGTAAGGAGGGAGATTTTCTTTACTTTCTTCTTAATCGGAGGAAGTTCTAACCTATCGCCAGCGAAATTGAAAACGAAGAGATAGATAACATTCCCTTTATGAGTGCTTGCTCCCCAATTTCCTGGCATAAAAGGACCGCCTCTCGTCCCATATATTCCTTCCCCGTATTTAGCCAGCCAATTACCTATTTCTTCTAACCTTTTCGCTTGTCTTTCCTCTATTTCCCCTTCTGGTGTTGGTCCTACATTTAAAAGTAGATTGCCATCTCCACCAGCGCAACTCACAAGGAGACGAAGACACTGTTTCAAGGATTTTATTTTATCGTTTGGCTTCCAAGCCCACTGGGTTCCTAAGGTGATACAGCTTTCCCAAGCTCTATTTGAATTGAAAGCTCCTACTTCCTGCTCAGGCGTGTCGTAGTCAGCAGGCAAGCCGGCTCGGTTATTTATTATCGCTTTAGGCAGAATGCTATGAATCATATTTATCAATTCCGCTGAACGCCATTCCTGTGCAGTATGTTCCCAACCACCATCAAACCAAATTCCATCTGGATGATACTTCAAACATAACTCCCTTATCTGTCCAAATACAAAATTGAGATAGCGTTTGAAATCCTCCCGATAATCTGGATGATGCCAATCGCAAAGCGAATAATAGAACATAACCCTTAGCTTCTCTTTCCTGCAAGACTTCACAAGTTCGCCGATGAAATCCCTTTTCGCCGGGGTGTTCATAGCATCATAGTTGGTAAGCGAGCTATCAAACATAGAGAAGCCATCGTGATGTTTCGCTACTATAACCACATATTTAGCCCCAGCTCTCTTAAAAAGCATCGCCCATTTCTTCGGATTGAACTTCTTGGGGTTGAACTGTTTATAGAGATTATCGTAAACTTCCACGGGAATTTCTCTCCCTCTTGACCAGCCTATTTCCGTCCCTTTTAAGCTTACGGGACCCCAATGAATGAAAATACCGAACCTCGCTTCCCTCCACCATTTAAGCCTTTGTTCATAACTTGCCTTGCTTTCTCCTGGAATGCTTGAGAGGATATTTTGTCCAAGGGCGAAAGGCACTATCAAAAGGAAAAAGAGTCCTAAGGGGGGTATTCTTGCAATCATTCCTTACCACTTCCCTCGCAATAATTTATTTCATTTGCGGTGGAAACTCTTCTAACGGGCTCCTTAACGACCGCCCTCACTAACATCCAGGAGGAGAAGACGAAGAGGGAGGTAAGCAGGAAAGATGGTCTAATCCCAATCCAGCCTGCCAAAAATCCACCAGTTGCTGGACCGATAAGATTGGCGAGAAGAGTGGCGCTATTAGTGAGACCGTAAACCCCTCCTCTCCTTTCTGCTGGCACATTATAAGCTATTATTGACTGAGTGGAAGGTCCCACTCCCGAGGAAAAGACGCCTAAAAGTATCCGCAAAATCCCAAGTTGGTAGGTGCTTCTCACAAAGGCGTGAGGAATATAGCAAAGGCAGGCACCAAGCATACATATTATCAAAGTTGATTTATAACCTTTTCTATCCGCCCTTTTACCCCAAAGCGGAGTAGCGAAGACATTAACAATGCCAGTGGAAGAGAAGATTAAGCCCGTAACAGTTGCTAAAATCTTCTTCTTTACACCCAGGGTGGAGATGAAAAGGGGGAGAACCGGCTCAACGAGCATAATTCCGAACTGCATAACGAATAAGGAGAAAGCAATCGTGAGGAGTTCCCTTGAATGGAAAAAGAAAGATAAGTTAGCCCTTAAACCATATGAATTCTTTTGATTGGCGTCGTTTTTTCTTTCCTCTTTAACGAAAATCAAAACCGAAACAGCGCTGATGAAAGCGCAGATTCCCGTTAATTTGAAAAGCTGGCGGTAGCCGATTGTGTCCGCAAGAACGCCACCGAAGAGAGGACCCGCTATGCTTCCTGCAATCATTGAGGTCTGCAGGAAGCCTATTGAATAGCCGAGGAACTCCTCGGGGACAGATGTTGTTATCAATGCCATAGAAGGACCGATAAAGCCACCTAATATCCCTTGTAAGGCACGGAGAATAAGTAATTGATGAACATTTTTCACGAATCCCATCAAGCTGATTATGATAGAAGCGCCAAACATAGCTCTGAGAATCATTCCTTTTCTCCCGTAAATGTCGCCGATTGTGCCCCAAATAGGGGCGAAGAAGGCGGAGAATAAAAAGGGAATGCCGAAGACAAGACCGCTCCATCGGGCTGCTGAGGCGAATCCTTTCACTCCCAACTCTTGAACATAAAGGGGGAGGAAGGGCATAACGAAGCTCATCCCGATGAAAATAAGCAATTGGGCAGCCCAGAGGGTGTAGAGATTTTTGCGCCATTGCTGCATTGTGAATTAAAGATTAACCATAATCAGGAAATACAGCAATAGCAATTCATAGGTGGTTTTTCTCTCTTCTATAGATTGGTATTGCTTCTTATATCAAAATCTTGTATTATTACATTGACATAGCTTCAAAACGGAATATAATTGATAATAGAAAAAATAGCAAGAAGGAGGCGGGTTATGCCTAAGAAAATTTTAGTTGTAGACGATGAAAGACCGATAGTAAGGCTTGTCCAGGTCAACCTGGAGCATGCCGGCTATGAGGTTGTTACCGCATATGATGGTAAGGAAGCCTTAGAGAAAGTAGAGCAGGAGAAGCCCGACCTGATTATCCTTGATGTTATGATGCCCCAGATGGATGGCTTTGAGGTGATGCAAAGGCTACAGGCTAACCCCAAAACGAGGGATATTCCTGTCATTATGCTCACCGCTAAGGCACAGGATGCCGATGTGTTCAGAGGTTGGCAGTCGGGTGTAACCCTCTATCTTACAAAACCCTTCAGCCCCTTTGAGTTGATAAGCTTCGTGCGGAGGATATTTAGAAGCCTTGAGGAGGAAGAGGTAGAAAAGCGCTACGAGATATGAGCAAGGACAAACTCTTGCTTTCCATCCTCTTGGCGGGAGGAACTATTTGCGGAGTCTTGCTCTACTCCTTGTTTGCCCATAGAGAAGAGAGGAAGTTCGATTCCCTTCTCAAGGTTTGCAAGGAGAGATTGGAAAGCGTTGAAAGCTTCCTCAATCAAATGTAACCTCTACCTTATCCCCTCTTTTCAACTTTAAGGAGGAACGAGCGGAACCGAGATTAACGGATATCTCAAGAAAACCACTGCTCCCTATGATAGCCAAAGGGGTGAGCGGTGGTTTTTCCGCATAAGAGGATGATAAACCCTCAATTGCTACGCTACCCACAATTACCCTGACTACTCTAAGTTGCTCTAATTCCTGTTCACTTATGTTCGTAATCGCGTTGCCAAAACGGTCAAAAAAGAGGATTTCCCCCACTATTTTCCTCTCTTTCCTATCTATAAGAGGAACAGGCAGAGTTATCCTTACGATATCCGCTAATCTCCTCCCCATAGCGGAGGGTATTATGCCTAATGAGAGGTAAGCGGCTGCGGGGGCAAATATGTCCCTTGCATGGAAGGTTTGGCTCAATTTTTCTAAACGGAAAACAGGGTTCTCTATTAGATAAGGGGAAAAATCCTCTCCTATTGATAAGGAGAAAATGCCATTATCTGGTCCAACGAAGAGGTAGTTTGGGGTTTCAATCACTATTGGATGGCGGGATGAGCCAACGCCGGGGTCAACAACCGCAAGGTGGATTGTTCCGGGCGGGAAAAAGGAATAAGCGGAGCGCAAGGTGAAGGCTGCTTGAAGAATATCCTGAGGCGGGATTTCGTGAGTTAAATCCACTATTTTAACATTAGGATTGATGGAGAGAATAACGCCTTTTACAATCCCGACAAAAGGGTCTTTGAGACCGAAATCCGAGGTAAAAGTTATAATCCCGCTCAGTCTCAATCCATTACTTGCTTGGTTGTTGGTTCTGCTCCTCAGGGAAGGTTATTTTAATTTGGCTCAAGTTTTGTGGCATATTTGGTTTCTTCTCGGTGAAAGTAGCCTTGAACTTCATAATTGCACTTATGTTTAATCCACCGGGAGGAGCAGATGATGTTGCGGGAGCGCCCATTTCCATCGTCAACTTCAAGCTGCCTACTTGAGAGTCAATCTGTCCTTTGTTGTAATCAAAAAGCATTTCCCCTTTTAACTGCATCTCTCCCGTGAGATTAAAAGCGGTTGCTTGCTGTTGAGCAACTTCTAGCTGGGGACCAGGCATTCCCATACTCAAAGGTATGGCGAATGAGAAAGGCGTAGGTGGCATCTCAAAAGCTATCTTGGCGAGTTTTCTGTTCTCTACTTCCAGGAAATTCGTCAGGTTCATCTTATAAAGCATCGTCATTTTCCCGAAAGGAAGGTTAAGGTCAAGCTTCTTCTCCCACTTATCGCCCACCCCAACTGCTTCCTCGGGAAAAACAGTAAGTATGGACATAGACTGAATCATCGTATTAGGGTCAAATCCTGCAAAGGGAGATAGTTGTCCTGTAGGAAGAGGAGTTAGCAATTTTATTACATTGCCCTTTTTGCCCATTCTCAGCCTAAAAGATTGGGAAGCCATTTGTGGGGGCATAGGTGTTTGTTGCCCCATAACTTCTATTTTCCCATCAAGGAATTTGAATTCTATATCCGCCGCCCCATCGCTGTAGGTCTTAAGCGTTTTCATAGACATCAAAAGAGCCATATTAATTGGAAAGGCGGGAGGAACACCTTGTTCCTGAACGCTTTGCGGCATCTGGAAGTTAACTTGACCCTGGGTTAGGACAAGGACGAAAATAGTTTGCCCCTCCTGAAACTTGTATTCTAAATTGACCTTCTCCTGAGCGAGGCTCAGGGGATTTAGGGACAAAGCAAACAAAACAACGAGAAACAATCCCAATAATTTCTTCATCTTATCAACCTCCTTTTTTATTTAGACGATTTCAAACTCACTTAAGTTTCTCTATTTCCAAAATAACATTGCTTTTTTCGTCTACATTGATTTTTTTATTTTGGGCACTGTAATAATATCCTTTGGAATAGATGAAAATGGTGAATTTTCCCTGTAAAATCCTATTATCTCCCAATGGGGTTAGGAAGGTGCCGTTGCCCTTGATGTCCATTTTCATACTTGACTGGGGAGAGGACATAGAGTAGCTTGTCTGGGGAATTTTCATAAATATTTTGGCGCATTTTTTCCCTTTATATAAGCTTTCCCCTAAGTGTTTTAATTCTATGAAAGAGCGAGGGTTATTAGGGTCAGTTAACTTCAGGGAGCTTCCTTTAGAGAATTTCTGGGGGAGTGGTAAAACGGCAGCGAAGAAGGGCGTGAAGCTTGGAGGAACCGCCGTTAGCAAAGGGTTTTGCTGCTGAGTAAGGAGAGTAGCTTTTCCGTTTCTATCTATCTTCAGGGAGAAGGAGTTGAGCTGTTGGGGCGGTTGCTTCTGGGATGGTTGAGCGGTGAACTTTGGGGTTATCTCCACGACATAGGATTGGTCCTTGCCTACTGCTTTTATCTTTTGGATTAACATCATCTCCGTGGTAGACATCTTCCCCTGTGGGGAAGCGATGGAAAGCTTCACTTTATAAGTGAACTGCTCCCCTACCTTCGGAAGGGAAAAGGCAAGGAAAGCTATGAGGCAGGCTAATAAAGCTCTTTTCATTGTAACTCCTCCCTTTCGCTTATGAATATATCATATCTTTGTGATTTTTGCAAGGGAGAGACCTCTACATCATCAACCAAGACGACTTGGGGACTCCCTATAGCCCAAAGGCGGAAGAAGGGATGTATTTCACTTGGGAAGAAACCAGTCGGCACCTCCACTTCATATTTATGCCATTCGCCATCATTTATGAGAGGAATAGCGATTTGCTCAAAATCGTATTTTTCGTTCCAATAGAAGTTAGCTTTAAGAAGTCCTTTCCCCTCCAAAACCTTCGCATAGAAGGAAAGTTTGTATCGGGAGTTCGGCTCAACTTTAAGGGAATCATTTGTGATTAGGGAAAATCCTTTGCCCTCGGGCAGTGAGAGAAGAGCGCATTTCTTACCGCTATGTGCTTCCTTGCTATAATATTGGGCGTTGTCCAAACGCCACCATTCACCTTCCTTTTCAAAAGAAGGGTTTAACAAGGTGTCGCCGGGCAGAGAAAAGGGAAAGGATTTTGGATATCCTTTGCCATCTCGGCAAAAATACAAGAAGAAGGTGCGTTCCTTCCCAGCCTCGCTCTTCCCACTGAGAAGGAAGCGGAGTTCACCGCTCGTCTCATCGTAGAGGCAAGGTCTCTCTTCTATTTGTTCCATATTTCCCTTGACCTCAACGATTTTCAGCGAGCCCTCAGCGATTTCTTCCTTTTGGGGAAGCCGAAGGCATATTACTTCATTGAAGAGGTCCTCTCTGGGAATTACTTTTATCATAAGGCGATTAGTGCGATAAGTGTCGAGCCAGGGAGGAAGATATTTGGGGGTTTTCCTAACCTCACCAAGCGATACCTTTGGCAACAAAACGAGAGGTTGTTCTTTTAAATTGTTATAGCTCTCCTCGGCAACGACCTGATAACCGGGATGGAGCTTTATGAAGAGGTCAATAAGACATCTTTCTTTTGCATTAGGCGAGATGAATTCTACCCAAGCGTATTTCCTCTCTCCTCGCTTTCCCCTCTCAGAGGGGAAAAAGCCGTAGCGAACTTCTTTTACATTCTGCATATCTCGCAGAACAAAGGATATGCTTTCAGGAAATCTATCCGCTTCCATAATGGTTATGTAAGGAGGAACATAGCTTCCTTGTCTCCAGCCGAAATGAGGTGAGGGTTCATTCGTCTCAATTCCTATGAAGTTTGGGTAGATTTTTGACAATGAATGAGCAGTTAACCTGAGAGAGAGGGGGATGATTTCCGGCTGAGGCTTTTTAGGTTCCACCACGGCGAGGACTCGGAAATAGTCTTTAAAAGCATAAATATCAACATATTGTTTTGCCTTTACAACCTCGTCCTCATAAGTGATGAGTAGTGAAATCGATGTTGGCGAGCGGTCAATGATTTGAATTTTCCCTTTACCTTCCGCTTGATGTTTCAATTCATCTTCGATGAACTTATCGGCTGTTATGGCGGGATTTAATGGGTCAAATCTACCAAATTCGCCATATGATGCCCCGAAAATTCCGCCAGCATAATCCTTCTGAGTTAATTTGGAAACGAAAGAAACTAAGGCACCTCCTTTCTCCTCGTCAAAGGCTAATGAAAAGTAGGAATTTTCTACTTTAACAATATTCCCCTCCCTTGCTATTTTAAGGTCTGAAGATGGAGCTGGTTCATAATTTGAGATATAGTAAATCGCGCGGCCAAGAGGTGGTAGCGTGGCGAGAAAGTATAGTTTACCATCTTGCAGACAATGAGGAACCAAGAAACCTTTCTCATTCTTTACGCTAACTTTTTCACCTTGCCACGGCACCACTATTAGCTCGTTATCAAGTGGGGAAACACGGGGATTGAAGATTAAAATCGGTTGTATTGCCCCTTCAACAGAGGATAAGGTGGAAGGATAGAGGGCAAAATATATTTTTTCTTCCTTTTCCACTTTGTTATTTCCCGAAAAATAGGTTATCTTTAAATCTTGCGGTAGAAGTGTGGGAGCTTCTGCCTGGTAAGAAGGGGCAGGAAGCGGGATATCTAATTTTTCACCTGCCTTTATGTCTCCCACTTCTATCTTTTTGCCGGCGATTTCAACGATGAGGTTTCTTGCATCTGCGGTTTGGACGAATGGGTTGAGCTCGTTCTTTATCATCAAAGTGGGCTTTTTAAAGTCCAGTAATCTATTAACGACAACGATGTTCGGTTTATCCATAACGATGAGTGGTCTGAGGAATATCGCCTTCCCCCATTGCCCCTCTAATTCAACTACCACGGTTTTTCTTCCCCAATCTATGTCATCCCTTGCTCTTATAGGTAGTTTGAAGACCCTTCTCTCTTTTGGTTTCAAAGAAACATTTATCGTATCGCTGAGGAGGCTGGGGAAGCGTGCCCTTAGGCGGACGATTGCCCCTGTGGGTTTATCGGTGAGGTTCTCTAATTCCAGAGAAATAATTGTTGTATCCCCTTGAACGATGTGGAAGGAATTAGTAAGGAGCTTAATTGGCGAGAATACGAAGGCATAGGAGGCGAAGTAGGAGACCTGGTCTTTTAAGCTCTCAAATTCTTTTTCCTTTTCGGTCTTCATTATCTGCTGGAACATAATGCCGTCCTTATTCAGAGCGATGCTTTCCGCCAATGGCAGAGGCTTTCTTGGAACACGAATGCTTATTAAGGGTTGTTTAGTTATATCGTGATTATATGCAAGAACAATTGCGGTATTTTCTGCCCAAAAGATTTTCCCTATCACATTCTCCCCACTTACTAATTCAGGTGGTGGGTAACCAGCCCATTTTAACAGTGTCCGCCAATATCTTTTATCCAAAATATCGCTCATAGAGCCGTTGATGTAATAAACCTCGCTTCCCTCGTATGGTAGGAGGATATCCCGAGGGATATTTTTCAGCTCATAATGGGAGAGGGCTTGTCCTTTCAAGGGGGAAAGAGAGAAACGAGGCGCGGGCTTTACTGGGAAAGCGAGGGAATCTTTGGGGAAAACGACTCTCTCATTGGGGAGGGAAACGATGTTTCGCCTTTCCTCTGCGGGAAAGTTTGAAGTGGATAGCTGTAACCAATCCAAAGCAAGATTGCAGACCCTTCTTTCCGCTGGAAATCTCTCGGGGTCTAATTTAGAGGGTATGTTCGCCTTTTGAAAAGCGAAAACAAGCTCGCCGAGATAGTCATTCACCAGCTCAGGGGGAATGGTTAACTCATAGATATGCCAGCCGGGGATTATCTGGAGCTTCCCTACTTCCTTGCCATTTAAAAGCACGGTGATTTCGTTATTCCAAAGGGCAGTTGCCCGAAAACGAAGGATTAGCTCTCTTTTTGGGGAAAGGGGGAGGAAAAATATGCTCTTTGTTCCGCTGCCGGGGAGCCATCTTACCGTAAGGTTTCCCCAATCCTCTCTGCCGGATGCCCCTTGAAGAATAAATTCCTCATCCCCTTTCTCTCCTACATCTATGAAAATATTCAAATCCTTGCCTGGTGAGAGCTTTTCTCTTACTTCCTCTTCCTTTAGCCCGAAAATTTTTGCTAATTTTTCATCTCCTGACAAAATAAGCTTCTTTCTTCCTGTTTTTAGCCAGCGTAGGATGATATCTATGATTTTCTCCTTATTTTGATTGTAACCGAATCCGCAGCCACAAGCGGGAGCAAGCAAAACATTGAAGCGTGAGAGGGTCTTTTCATCCAGCAGGTCATCAGGGATGAGGTCAAAAGAGACATCGAGTTGACGCAGGATTTGGATTGTTTGATAAAGCTCCTGAATGTTGCCTTCTCCCGAAAGGAGGGGCCATTCGTTCAGAAGGAGGGCGATTTTGGCATCCTTGCCGAAATCCCTCAGATTGGGGAAAATCTCCCACATCAAAGTTGCCCAGAAAAGGTTCTTCTCACAAAACTTCTTTCCGTATTCAAAACAAGGCTCAAGGTTTGAGCCTTCCCACCACTCATTCCAGGAAAGATGGAGGAGGGCTTCCGAATAGCGCAGGAGGGCGCTGCACCAAAATCTATCAAAATGTAGAGGTTCGGGTGGATAGCAGGTGCCGGGAATCCTTATTTCCCAATCGGTATAATAATTTTTGAAATGGTCAAAGAAAACGGTGTTATATTTCTTTGCCACCACGGATTGAATGAAGCGTTGAACATCCTGCTCTTGGGGCTGACCGAAAATACCTCCATAAGAGTGAGGACCTCCAAGGGTCTTTGCAAAGAGGGAATAGCTAAAGCCCATAAAGGGCTCATAACCCACATCAAAGGAGACCCTCATCCCCGGCAGGTTAAATTCTTCTTGAACCAGCTTGTCCAGCTTTTCCCATTCCCTCTTCCAAATTTGGAATTGATACATAATGGAAAAGGCTCTCTGGGGACCTGTGGCATTGAAATCCATATTGATATCCTCAAAGGAGGGAAAATCTGTGCCCCAATCCTTATTTAAATCCGCTATTGAAGGGTAGAGGGAGCGAAGGTAGGTGCGGAAGCCGTCGTTGTCAACAGTGGTTTGGGGAATACCGTTTCGGGAATAAATCAATTTAAAGGGAAAGCCATTTAGCTTAACGAGAACAGGAGATTGTGAGAAGAGCTTAAGCCAAAGATAAGTATCACGCTTTTGGGAGATATTATTTGAGAAGTATTTAGTATCAAAATTCCATCCATCTTGGTAATAAGACATCCATATATCGTAGTTCTCTTTTTTAAGGTCTTCCGCTGCTTTAAAGAGGATTTTCTCCCTCATCTCTCCACCTTCGCCAATCCAATCGGGACTCCAATAATCTATGAAGTGATGCGTTATCCCCCATTCTCCTGCTTGCCAGAGGGAGCGCCTATTATCCCTATAAGTGCGGGAATCGTAATAGCCGCTTAAGGGGGTATTATAAACACCGCCAAGCCAATTACCCCATTTCTTCTCATAATCCCAGGTATACCAATAGAAGTAAACATCGCAAATCCAAGGGCGTTCCAGAGGGTAGGCAGGGATAAAAGAGAAGAGGAGCGCCGTCAAAAAGATGACGCTCCCCTTTCGGTTAGTATTTCTGGTGGGCATATTGGTTTAGAATCTTTTACGGAGGAATGTGGGGATGTCCAATTCTTCCTCCACTGGGATGGGTATTTCTATTTTTTCCTCTTCCTTACTTTCTTCTATTCTAAAAGGGGGGAGTTCTTCCTTTTTAACCGGTTCAAAACCCGTGGCGATTACCGTGATTTGTATCTTGCCCTGCATATCCTCCTTTATAACCACGCCATACTTTTTATCTCCTTCTTTCGCATCTGTGCACTGGCTAAGGAAGTCAAGTGCTTTGTGGACATCGTTCTTGAGGGAGATGTCCTTACCACCAGTGAAATTAACGAGGAGCTTCTTTGCTCCCGTCATAGATGCTTCTAAGAGGGGGCTATTTATCGCTGCTTTTGCTGCCTCAATAGCTCTATCTTGCCCTTCAGCGATTCCCATACCCATTAGCGCTGTTCCTGCGCCTGACAAAACGGATTTAACATCTGCAAAGTCCACATTTATCAGCCCTGGCACGACGACTATATCGGAAATGCCTTGCACCGCTTGGCGCAGAATATCATCCACGAGTTTAAATGCTTCTAAAAGGGGTAGGTCATCGTCCACGATATCTAGTAGGCGGTCATTAGGGATAACGATGAGGGCGTCCACCTTTTCCCGAAGCGCTTGGATGCCTTCCTCAGCTATTCTCGCCCTCCGTGCCCCTTCAACGCTAAAGGGGCGGGTGACCACCGCAACGCAGAGCGAGTTTATATCCTTGGAGCGGGCGATCTCAGCGATGACAGGGGAAGCCCCTGTGCCTGTTCCTCCCCCCATTCCTGCGGTTATGAAAACCATATCAGCGCCCTCCATTGCCTTTCTCAACTCCTCCTTATCCTCTTCCGCCGCTGCCCTCCCAACATCCGGATTGCCTCCCGCACCTAACCCACCGGTCAACCTTGAACCTATTTGTATCTTGCGAGGCGCTTTGGAGAGGTCCAACACCTGTTTATCGGTGTTGATAGCAACGAATTCTACTCCCTCTACCTTCGCCTCAATCATTCGGTTAACCGCGTTGCAGCCGGCGCCTCCGACGCCGAGAACGGTTATCTTCGCTCCTTTAATATCTTCTATTCTGTTGAGCAATTATAATACCCCCTTTTATTGGAATTTTTTGGAGATTATCTCCATAAATTGGCAAGTAAATTATATATGGTGCGAAAAAATTTAGCAAGCAAACTTTCTCTTAATCGTGGTTTGTGGGCAACATATCCAT
The DNA here is from genome assembly GCA_049970775.1 of bacterium. Taxonomy (GTDB): domain Bacteria; phylum Armatimonadota; class JACIXR01; order JACIXR01; family JACIXR01; genus JACIXR01. Next base: position 49,882 of record JBMFMH010000001.1, read on the forward strand.
ATTTGTAGGAATAAAGAACGAGTCCAACTACTGTGGAATGAAGCGGGGTGAAGGGAGCATCGGGAAGAGGCTTGATTCCTTTTGGCACACCCACACGAGCTGGCATTTGCAGGACCTTTTCCGCGAGAAGTTCAATGCCCGGAAGAAGGGAGCACCCACCGGTAAGGACAAGACCAGCTGGCAGAATGTCGCCCACTTTTGCCTTTGCTATTTCCTTTCCCACCAATTGGAATAGCTCAGTTAAGCGAGCCTCAATGATTTCCGCAAGGATACGGCGAGGGTAGCGCCTCATTTCCTCCTTTGCAAGGGTCTTTACTTCAATCCCCTCCTCTGGGTCCACAGCGGAAGCAATTGCATATCCTTTCTCCTTCTTCAATCTCTCTGCTTCCTCAAAGGTTGTGCGCAAGCCAACCATTATGTCAGAAGTTAGGTGATTACCTCCTATAGGTAGAGAGGAGGAAAAGTAAATGCTGCCGTTAAGGAAAATAGCCAAGTCGGTAGTGCCTCCCCCGATATCTAAAAGGGCAACTCCTACTTCCTTCTCTCCTTCCTCAAGCACAGCCTCACCAGTTGCAATCGGTTGAAGAAGCAAGTTCTCAACTCCAACTCCCGCTAGCTCCACGCTCTGAACCAGGTTCTGCAAAAAGGAGGTGCCACCAGTTACGATGTGGGCATCAACTTCCAAGTGTTGGGCATACATTCCATAAGGATGTTGTATTCCTTCCTCACCGTCAATGATGAATTGCCTTGGGGTTATGTGGATTATCTCCCTATCTTTGGTTAACGCCAAGTTTTCCTTTGCATTTTGGAGTGCTCTTTCCACATCCTCCTCGGTGACCTGTCCCCGATAATTGGTGATGGTTGCTGAGCCTCTCAGATTGTAGGAAGCAATATGCTTGCCAGTTACCCCCACAACGACCGAGGTAATCTCTTTCCCTGCCATTGTTTGTGCCTTCACAAGGGAAGCTTTTATATCAGCGCTCGTTTTCTGTATATCCACAACCATACCTTTCCGCATGCCTTGAGAGGGGTGAACACCCATTCCGATCGCTTGTAGTTCATCCTTAGAGCCAACTCTAACCAACAAGGTGCATATCTTGGTTGTCCCCACATCTAAACCTGCGATTATCTCACTATCTCGTTCTCTCAGATTCATCCCCCCTTCTTAAATGTTCTTCCACTATAAGTCTCCTAATGAGGGAGAGATTTTGAAAGATTCGCACCCCGAAGGCTATGACTGCGGCGAGGTAAAGGGGAACCCCCAAGAGGTCACCTATCCAAGCGAGAAGAGCGGCAGCGATTGAATTCACGAGGAAACCGGAAAGGAAGATAAGATTATCATATTTTCTCTCTAATCCCGCTCTCACTCCACCCATTATTGAATCAAGGGAAGCGAGAATGGCAACCGAGAGATAAGGAGCGAAACGAAGGGGAACGGTTATGTGAGCGAAATAAACCAAGAGAAAACTTACCAGGAACCCCAAAAAAGGAAGAACAAACAGCAATTTAACCCCCTCCTACTGGTTGAGCGAAGCGAAACCTTGTGCTATTTGCTCCCGTGAAAGGAGGCAAAACAATTTGCTCTACTTTCTTCACGCTAACTTGAAAACCCGACCTTTTTAAATAGTCCAATATGCCGCCGGGAACATTTAGTCCGCTGAGAAGAACATCAGGGTCCCCTATCGCCTCAATCTTGTAAGGGGAAGCGATGGGGACCTGATTTACCTGTATTACATTCCCCACACAGCGGATGACCGAATTGAAGGAGAGGCGTTGACCATTTATAGCTATAGCTTCTGCCCCAGCCGATTTCAGCTCGTTTACCAGCTGTAAAAGGTCATAATCGTGCACGATATAAAGGTTTTGCAACTCGGGCGAAGGGGCGCGAATGTTGCTATCGTTCAAGGTAATCGTGACCCCGGGACCCATCACTCCCGTTAAACCAGCTTGAACCTTAAGGCTCTGGAGCTGTTCATTGAGGGCTTGGATTGCTCCTTTCCCACTCGCTAATTTATCTTCGTATTCGGTTATTCTATTCCTGAGAACCTTTATCTCTTCCTGTAATTTCTTATTCGTATCCTGCAAGTCCTTCATAATAACTGCGAGCTCACGAGGATTCGTTGTTGGCAAGATAGGGGTATAGGTTTGCTGGGTCCTTAACCCCAAGGCAAGCAGAACGCCCAGCATAAGTGATACTATTGTAAGGGAAATAGAGAGTTCCTTTCTCACTTAGCCTCTCCTCTTTTCTCCATTATAGCGGTTGCTTGTGGACAAGACAAGTCTATATACAATAGGCGGTTTTCTATATTTGGTATTCTGTTCCAAAGCGTTTTCAGGATGTATACCTTTTGGAACAATTTCTCTGGTCTACCGAAAATAACCCTTAGCCCATTCTGCGTTTCAATTTCCATCTCACCGTTTCGGGAAAGAGAGATTGCTTTTAAGACTATGGGTGTGCCCTCCAGCTCTTTCAAAAGCTCCTTCGTTGCTTTCACCCATTTCTCCGGGAGTTTATTCATATTTTTCAAATCTGTTTTTCTAATGATGAGGATGGGAAGATTGTAGATTGAGGAAGATTGCTCAATGATAACTCCTTCATCATCAACGAGAAAGTAAGAGTTTTCCTCAAAGGAAGCGAGAAGGAAAGGAACCCTTTCTCTCACAAACAGGACGAGACGATATGGGGGGAGTTTGTAAGCTACTATTTTCTTAATCCATCTTATTTCGGAGGTGAGATGGGAAAAAGCTTCCGAGTTAAGCCGATAAAGAGGCTTGTCTATGAGAGAGGATATATAAGGTGAAAGTTCTTCTAGCGAAACCTTTTGGTTTCCTACTACAGTGATTTCCTTAACCTGGAAAAGGAAGCGAGGCAAAAGGAGCCAAAGTAGAAGATAGCTGGCGATAAATATTAAATAAACCTTATATAAAGAATTTCTTTCTTTCATAATTTTGCCTTGAGTGAATTCTGGATGATGATATCAATCAATTGGGGGAAGGAAATTCCCGCGGCTTTTGCTGAAAGGGGCAAAAGGCTTAGGGGGGTTAAGCCCGGGATAGTGTTCACCTCTAATACGAAGGGCTCGTTTCTCTCGTTCAACCTGATGTCAACTCTTGCGAAGTTTCTGCAACCAATAGCCTTATATGCGGATAAGGCGATTTCCTTTACCTTTTTCTCCACCTCCATTGGTAAAGGAGCGGGCACGATTTCCTCTGTTGCGCCCTCTGTGTACTTATGGTAATAGTCGTAAAATTGTCCTTTCGGGACGATTTCCACTACTGGCAAGGCTTGAGCCTGCCCTTCAATCTCCAGAATGGGAACGGAGATTTCCCTCCCACGAATGAAATCCTCAGCTATTACCACGGGGTCATATTGAAATGCTTTCTCAAGGGCTTTGGGCAATTCTTCCTCTCGTTCAACAATCGTAACCCCTATTGAGGAACCTTGCGATTGGGGTTTTACGACTACGGGAAAGTTCAAGGATGGGAGAGGCTTATCCTTTTCTAATACTTTCCAAGGAGGTGTTGGAATGTTGAGGGAAGCAAATAATTGTTTTGACTTAAGCTTGTCCATTGCTAACGCGGAGGCTAACACATCGGAGCCTGTATAGGGGATTCCAAGTGTCTCAAGAAACCCTTGAATTGTCCCATCTTCGCCTAATTTTCCATGAAGGGCTATGAAAACAACATCCGCTTTCTTCAACTTGCGAATAAAAGAAGCGAGTTTTCCTTCCTCAAGAATCTCTCTTGGGTCAAGATGAAATGGTATGTATTTATCCCGAGGGCAATGTTTTATGACCATTTGCCCGCTTAAGAGGGAAATTTCCCTTTCTGAGGAAATTCCTCCTGCGAGAACCGCAACTCTAAGCTTGCCCATATCCTTACCTCCTCAGGGGAATTCTCCCCATAATTCAATTTCTAATTCAAGCTCTATGCCGAACTTTTCTCTTACGAGTTCCTTGCATTTCTTTATAAGGAAGTATACATCGTTAGCGGTAGCATTGCCACGGTTTATGATGAAATTAGCGTGTTTGTGAGAGATATAAGCATCACCGTATCGCATTCCTTTAGCTCCTGCTTTTTCCAACAGCTCCCCAGCGGTTGTTCCGGGAGGATTTTTGAAAATACAGCCAGCGCTATGAGCCCTGGTTGGTTGGCTTAGCTTCCTTCTCCGCAAAATCTCTTCTATGTTCTTTCTGATATCTGAGGGAGGCGAGGGAGTTAAATTGAAAACCGCTTCCAAAACGAGGAAGTCCTTAAGGGAGGTTTGCCGATAGGAGAAAACTATGTCTTGTTTGCTCAGCCAGAATACTTGTCCTTTTTGAAAGACCCTAACGGATTGCACTGCCTCTCCAATAGTGAAGAAGGGGATGCCAGCGTTCATCTTGATTGCGCCTCCCACTGTTCCCGGGATGCCAGCGAGCTTCTCAAGCCCGGATAATCCGAGCTTAGTTAAGGTGTTTAAAACACTGGGCAAGGGGGTGCCGGCTAATATGCTTTTTTTCTTCGGGTCAATTCCTTTAAGGTGTCCACCCAATTTGATTACCACTCCCTTTAATCCTTTATCAGAAACAAGGATATTCGTCCCGTTTCCGAGGAAGTAATAAGGAATGTTCTCTGCTTCAAGAATTGAAGTAAGCTGTAAGATGTCTTCTTCGCTGTGAGGTAGGAAAAGAGCTTCCGCCTTTCCGCCAATGCGGAAGGATGTATGATTTGCCATTGGCTCATCGAAAATGAAGGTTCCTTTAACGCTTTTTTCTATTAGTCTTAACCTTTTCATCTCTTGCCTTTTCAAGAAGTTGGTAAGCGCAGCGGTCAATATTTCCTGCGCCCAATGTAAGGATGATATCCCCAGGAGCGGAGAGCTTGAAGAGGCAATCGGGGATATCGTTGAGGTTTTCCAGATATAGGGCATTTTTCCCAAGGCTTTCAAGAGAGGATAATATCAGATGGCTTGAGACATTTTCAATCGGTTCTTCTCCCGCGGGATAGATGCTCGTTAAAATCAACACATCCGCTTCGCAAAGAGCGGAAGCGAGCTCCTTATGAAGGAGGTGTGTTCTCGTGTATCTATGTGGTTGGAAAGCACAAACTATTCTCCTTTGAGGGAAAGCCTCCTTCAAAGTTCTGAGAGTAGCGGATATCTCCGTTGGGTGGTGGGCATAATCATCGTAAACGAGTATGTCATCGTATGAGCCTATCCTCTCCAATCTTCTATGCACCCCCCTCAAGCTTTCAAGGGAGCTTTTGATATCGTCAAGGTCAATCCCAAGAATTAATCCAACGGAAGTAGCGGCAAGGGCGTTGTATACATTTTGCCTTCCCAAAAGTTGAAGGTTAAGCTGAAGAATCTCTTGTTCCCCTTTATTCACTCTGCAAGAAGTTCCATTTTCGCTTACCTTTATTTCATCAGCCCAGAGATGCGCTTCCGGGGAAAGACCGTAATAAATGGTTGGACGAGGAAATTTAAGCCCCTTTATATAAGGGTCATCATAACAAGCGACTATATAGCCATCCTCCTTTACCTGGTAAGAAAATTTTGAAAACGCCGAGACGAGCTCCTCCATAGAGCCATAATAGTCAAGATGGTCTGAATCAATATTGGTAATCACCGCTATCCATGGCGTGAGGAATAAGAATGAGCCATCGCTTTCATCTGCCTCCGCAACGAAGAAATCGCTTCTACCCAACTTCGCATTTCCCCCAATGTCGTGAACCTCACCTCCGATTATTATCGTGGGGTCTAAGCCATTCCTCTCCAGCATTAAAGAAACGAGGGAAGATGTAGTGGTCTTTCCATGTGTTCCTGCTATCACAATCCCTTTCTTATCTCTCATCAGCTGGGCGAGAAGTTCGCCCCTCTTTATCGTGGGTATTCCTCTTTTTCTCGCCTCCACCAGCTCAGCATTCCCAGGGGCTATTGCGGAAGAGTAGACAACGAGTTCCGCATCGTGGACATTATCTGGTGAATGCTGAGTATAAATTTTGGCTCCCCAGGAACGCAGGCGTCTAATGGCTTCGTTTTCCGAGATATCTGAGCCTGATACCTCATTTCCACTTGCTAAGCAGATGGTGGCTAAGGCGCTCATTCCTGCCCCTCCAATGCCGATGAAGTGTATCTTCATCTTTCAATCACCTCCTTTATTTCCTTTACTGCCTCTTCAGCTGCTCTCGGTCTAGCCAAGGAGAAGGCAGCAACTGCCATACTTTTCAATTTCTCAGGGCAAGAGAAAAGAGACTCTATTTTCTTATACAGAACCAATGGTTCCTTCAATTCTTCATCTTTTATCACGAGGCTTGCTCCCATTTTTTGAAAGAATAGAGCGTTCAGCAATTGATGCTGGGAAACGGCGTAAGGATAGGGGATGAGGATGGAAGGTAGGGCGAAGAAGGCAATCTCCGCTAAAGTGGATGCCCCCGCCCGGGAAACGCAAAGGTCGGCTGCTGAATAAACGAGGTGCATTTCATCCGTAAAGGGAAGAAGGACATAGCCTTTATAAAGGTCTTTCATTTCTTTTAAGGTTTCAAAATGTTTTAAGCCACAGATATGTATCACCTGAAAACCGCTTTCAAGCAATTTGGGGAGGATTTCTGATATCGCTATATTTATGGAGAGCGCACCCCTACTGCCTCCGAGAACAAGAATGGTGAACCTGTCTGGAGAAAGGGAAAGCTTTTCTTTAGCCTCTATTTTTTCTATTTTTTTAAGGGAGGAACGCAAAGGGAGTCCCACCAATCTTGTGCGGGATGGCGGGAAGAACCTTCGTGTGTCAGGAAAGGTGATTAAAATCTTGCAAGCTAAGCTTCCGAGCAAGGCATTAACTCTTCCGGGGACGATGTTTTGTTCATGGATTATAAAGGGGATTTTCAAAAGGATGGCGGAAATTAGTGTTGGGAGAGTGGGATAACCTCCCATCCCCAATATAACATTGGGACGATTTTTCAGGAGAAAAGAATAGGCAGAGATTAAGCTGATAAAGTAAGTGAGAAGGGATTGGCAAAACCTTTTAGCTGAGGAGAATCTAAGCGGTGTTATAGGGAGGCTCTTAAGAGGGAAGCGAGGCGCGATTAGAGATTTTTCCATATCCTGCCCGCCGATGAAGGAAACCGCTACATCGCCTTCCCTTTTGAGAAGTTCAGCGATGGCAAGAGCAGGGAAGATATGTCCTCCTGTGCCTCCCGTGGAAATCAAAACTTTCTTCATTGGGCTCCCTTTGTCCTCGCTATATTACTAATAATTCCAGCGGTGAGGAAGGAGCTGAGGAGAGAGGAGCCACCGTGGGTGAAGAATGGGAGTGGGATACCGGTGACGGGGATGAATTTGAGACAAACCATAGAGAGATTTATCATAGATTGGATAAAAAGCAAGCAGGTTAATCCTCCTGCTATGAGAGAAGCACGTGGGGAAGGGGCTGATAAGCAAATAGAAAAGCCGGAAAGCAATAGGAGGAGAAAAGGAAGGAAGAACAATATAAGAGTGAGGGCGAAGCCGAGTTCCTCCGCCACCACGGCGAACAAGAAGTCGGAATGCGCCTCCGGAAGGAATCCAAGCTTCATAACGCTGTTACCAAAGCCTTTGCCGAAGGGACCGCCCGAGCCAATGGCAATTAAAGCTTGTCTTTTTTGATAGCCTCCCGCTAAAGGGTCGTTTTCATAAGCTGATGTGAGCCTTCTCAGCCGGTATTCCTCCAAAGGCAGGAGAAGGGCTAAGATAAGAAGGGATAAAAAGAATGCCCCGAGGAGATGGGTGAGCCGTATCCCAGAGAGCCAGAACATAGACCCTGCTGTGAGGAGGAGAACAACACAGGCGCCAAAATGTGGTTGGCGGATGAGAATGAGAACAGGGGGAACGAGGAACAAGAAGGGAAGTAAGGTTGTTTTCCAGAAGGTTTTCTCTTTCCTTGCTTTCGTCAATATAGAAGCAAGGAAAATAACGATGCCTATTTTGGCGAACTCGTAAGGTTGGAAGGAAAGTGGACCTAAGTAAATCCACCTTTTATGTCCCCAAAATATTGGGAGGGCTAAGAGACCAAGGGAGAAAAAATAAAGGAAAACATCCATACGAACCCACTTCTCATAGTGAACGCGAGAGAAAACATAGAAAAGAACGATGCCTCCAAGGAGAAATAAAAATTGAGTGAAGGCACCTGAACTTGTATGATACCACTCGGCGCTAACGACAAAAGGTGTTCCTATAAGCCCCAAGGCTAAGACCGCTATATTAAAATATAACCCGGGTTTAGCACTCAATTGTTTCAACAGATACCCCATTTATATCCCCTCCTTTAATAAAGTGGAGAATATTTCTTTAAATTTCCTGCCTCTTTCTTCAAAGTTTGCGAACATATCGAAACTGGAGCAGGCTGGGGAGAAGAGCACAACATCACCCTCGGAGGCAATTTTTACCGCCTGCTTTACCGCTTCCTCAAGGTTAGGAATGCTATAAATATTCCTTACGCCTACTTTCTCCGCTATTTCCGCCAGATTTTTTCTTCCCTCGCCTATCAAAATCAACGCCTTTAATTTTGAGACATTTTCCTTAAATAAACTTTCGTAATCAGCATTTTCCTTGATTTTACCTCCCGCTATGAGAATGATGGGGGAGGAAAAGGAGGAAAGGGCTTTAGAGGTTGCGTGAGGATTTGTAGCCTTTGAGTCGTTAATGAAAAGGGCTCCCTTTAATGTGCCTATCCTTTCCATCCTGTGTTCAAGAGGTTGGAAAGTTGAGAGAGCAGAAGAAATGGTTTGGGGATTGATGTCGGAAAGATAGGAAGCTAGGGAAGCGCATAACATATTTTGCACATTATGTCTGCCTTCCAAGTGAGTGGTTGGAAGGGGGAAAGATAGCCTTTCCTTTTTCGTTTTAATGTGGATGTTTTCACCATCGAAGTAGATTCCCTCCTCTTCTAAGGGGAAAAGTGAAAAGAAGAGGGTAGTGGAGGGGACGAGGTGGGCAAGCCTATGGATGGTTGGGTCATCACGATTAAGAATCGCGAAATCGGTCTCTTTTTGGTTTTCAAAAAGACGCATTTTCGTTAAGGCATATTCCTCCAAGGAGTTATATCTTTCGAGATGGTCAGCCGAGATATTCAAAAGTATGCCTATGTGGGGACGAAATTCTTCTATCCACTCCAGCTGGAAGCTTGATACCTCTAAAACGACGATATCCTCTGGAGTGGTTGAGGGTGCGATGCTTATGAATGGTATGCCGATATTTCCCGCCAGTATCGCTTTTTTCCCTCCCGCTTGCAGAATATGGGCTATGAGGGAGACGGTTGTGCTTTTCCCATCAGTTCCCGTTACAGCGATAATGGGAGCTTTGCATAATCTGTAAGCTATTTCTATCTCGCTTCGTATGGGAATGTTAAGAGCTAAAGCACGGGATACGAATGGCTCTGTCCTGGGGACGCCCGGACTGATTACGATTAAATCCGCTTCCTCAGCACCCGAATAGTTAGGGTCTCCCAGATGAAATTTCAGGGGCAAGCCTTGGAGTTGGGGTGGAATGGGAAGCTCCTTGCTATCAAATACTGTAACCTCGTTTTGATGGGCGAGAACCTCAGCGGTTGCTATCCCCGTTTTCCCCATCCCTATGACGCTTATTTTCTTCCCCTTCAACATCATCTCATCACCGCCAATAGGGAGGCAAGGAGCACCATAAATATTGTTACCAGCCAAAATCTCGTGGTTATAAGTGGCTCCTCCCAACCGCTTAACTCAAAATGGTGATGAATAGGGGTCATCTTGAAGACCCTTTTACCGGTTGTCTTAAAGGAAACGACTTGAATTATAACGGAAATTGCTTCCGCAAGGAAAACGAGAGACATAATTATGAAGATTATTTCTTCTTTAAGAAGAATGGCTGAGAAGGCGAGGGAGCCGCCCAGGGCAAGCGAACCAGTGTCGCCCATAATTATCTTAGCAGGGTAGAGATTAAGCCAAAGAAAGCCCAGACAGGCACCGCCTATTGAAGCTAAAAATATCCCTTTTTCTTGTTCCATTAGGGAGAGAGCAACAAAAGCCATCCCTCCCGCTACAGCTGCCGAGCAACCACCAGCCAATCCATCCAGACCATCCGTGAGGTTAAAGGCATTTGAATAACCTACTATTAAAAGAAGAGCGAAAGCCGGATAGAAGTAGCCGAGGTCAAAATATATTACCCGTCCTGGGATATGGATTTTACAGTCAAGCTC
>JBMFMH010000001.1:60171-78302 GCA_049970775.1 bacterium
AGCCGAGGTCAAAATATATTACCCGTCCTGGGATATGGATTTTACAGTCAAGCTCGGGAATTGTCAGGAGCAAGAGAAGGGAAAGAAAGGATTGGAGCAGAAGCTTGTGGCGAGCTTTTAATCCGAGCGATTTTCCCCTCTTAACGCTGAGAAAATCATCTATGAAGCCGATTGAAGCGAAACCCAAGAGTGAGGCAGGAAGCTTTAAATCCTTTCCCCCCATCAGCCAGTAGGCAAGGCAAGTGGAGAGAGCTATGGCGAGCCCACCCATATTGGGTGTCCCCTCTTTTTTCAAGTGTCTTTTCGGTGCATCAGTGCTTACCTTTTGTCCAATTCCTTTTTTTCTTAAATAAACATTCAATGCATAAGTGGAAGCAAGGGATATTAAGAAGGCAATAAGTGTGGATTTCAGGATATATAACATTTTTTCAATTCCTCCACAATCTGCTCAAGCTGGAGCTTTCTTGAACCTTTCACCAGAATAACATCGCCCTCTTGAAGGAGCTCTTGAAGGGCTTTCAAAGCCTCTTCCTTTGTAGAGAAGCAAAGCACCCGCTCGGAAGATAAACCATTTGCAATTGCCCCCTCAGCGATATATCTTGCTTTATCTCCTATTGCCAGTAGAAAACTGACATCCGCCTCTTTAACCCATTTACCCGCCTCGTAATGAAGCTTCTCGCTCTCTTTTCCCAACTCCAACATATCCCCCAATACGGCTATCTTTCTTCCCGTTTTTTCTTTCAGAAAATCAAGAGCGGCCCTCAATGATAAGGGATTGGAGTTATAGGAATCGTTGATGAGGATGATGTTTTTGGCTAAGTTTATCTGTTGTAATCTCATCGGTGGGAGAGGGAGAGTGGGTATTTGCCTCTCTATTTCTTGGAGGTCAAGACCTGCTGAGATAGAGGCAGCGATAGCACAGAGGAGATTCATTATGTTGTGCTCCCCTTGAAGAAAACTCGGGATGGTGAAGCTTCCTTTGGGGGTCCTCACTCGGAGGAGATGGTAATCCTTCTTATCCATAATCTCGCAGAAAACATCAGCGGTGGGGGACATCCCAAAGGTGATTATTTGGCAAGTTGTTTTCTCTCTCAGAAAAGGGAAGAAGCGGTCATCGGCGTTGAGAACCGCAGTGCCATCGGGGGGAAGTGCCTCAAGAAGCTCAGCTTTTGCCTCCGCAATCTCCTCAATGCTTTGGAAAAATTCCAAGTGTGCTGGACCTATGTTTGTTATTATTCCAATCTGTGGTTTCGCTATGTAAGCGAGCCATTTTATCTGTCCTTTCCCACGCATAGCCATCTCCACAACCAAGGCGGAGTGGCTCTCTTCAAGTTTAAAAATGGTTAAGGGAACCCCAATCTCGTTATTGAAGTTGCTTTCAGTTTTCAGGACTTCATATTTTGCAAGCAAAATATGGGCAAGCATCTCCTTTGTGGTTGTTTTCCCCGTGCTTCCGGTCACGCCAATTGATAAAATGGAAAATTTGCTTCTGTAATAATTAGCCAAAACACCGAGCGCCTCAGTAGTGTTATTCACTTGTAGGAGAGGAATCGGTGGTGGAGAGGGAGGCATATATTCCACTACAGCGGATATACATCCATTCTGGTAAGCTTCCCAGAGGAAATTATGTCCGTCGTGTCTCTCCCCCTTAATCGCGAAGAAGATGGCGTCCTTTGAAGTAATCCGACTGTCAGTGGAAACAGCCCGGATTTTCAAATCCTCAAAGGGGTCTGCCTTCGCTCCGATAGCCTTGCTTATCTCACTGAGTGATAGTTCCATTTAGTTTCTCCTTGAGGAATTTCCTTGCTATTTCTCTGTCGTCAAAGGGGACCACTCTATCGGCAAAGATTTGATATCTCTCATGCCCCTTTCCCGCGATCAAAAGACAATCACCTTCCTCCGACATCTCTATCGCAAGTTTAATCGCCTTTTCCCTATCTGGTTCAACGATGACTTTCTTTCTCATTTCCCTTGATATGCCCGAGAGGATTTCCTCTATGATTTTCTGCGGTTCTTCCTCTCTCGGATTATCGGAGGTGATGATAGCTAAATCGGCTAATTCAGTGGCTATTCTACCCATTAGGGGGCGTTTGGCTCTATCCCTGTTCCCTCCACAACCGAAGAGAATTATCTTTCTGCCACGACAGATAGGTGCTACCGAGGAGAGTAGCTCTTCAATTCCTTGTGGAGTGTGTGCGTAATCAATTATCACATTGAAATTTTGACCCTCAACGATGCTCTCAAATCTTCCCGGTAAGGGGGAAGCGGATTCCAATCCTCTTTTGATTATCTCCAAGGGGATGCTTTCCTGGAAAGCTACGGCGCAGGCGGCGAGTGCATTGGGAAAGTTGAAAAGCCCTCCAAGGGGAAGGCGGATGTCCGTTTCACCCGCGGGAGTGATGAGATGGAAAGAGAGAGAATTGAAATCTTGCCCGAGCAAATAGCCCTTTACCATTGCTTCGCTGGAGGTCCCATAAGTAATAAATGGGGTGTTTATTTTCTTAAGGATGCGTTTTCCATAAGGGTCGTCAAGGTTGATTACGGAGACCATTTGCTTAGTGGAGTTTGCCGGGTAATCCAAAAAGAGGCTGAGCTTGGTATGGAAATAAGAATCCATATCCTTGTGATAATCAAGGTGGTCTTGGGAAAGGTTTGTAAATACCGCAACATCGTATTCGCAACCCCAGGTTCTATATTGGGCAATAGCATGGGAGGAAACCTCCATAATAACCACTGGTTTTTGTTGAACGAGTTGGGAAAACAGCTTTTGAATGTAGGGAGCTTCTGGGGTGGTTTTATTATACCAGTGAATGGGTTGTTCATTGAGCCAAGCCCCCAGTGTCCCGAGGTAGGCGGTATTATCTCCTTTTGCTCTAAAGATGTTATAAATAAAGTGGCAGGTGAGTCCCTTTCCGTTCGTTCCAGTTACGCCAATCAATTTCAAATTACGGGAAGGGTAGTTGTAAAAGCGAGCGCTGAGCTCGGCGAGGGCTTTTCTAGCGCAGGGAACGAGGATATAGGAGATAGGAGTATTGGGGAGTTTGTTTTCGTCTTCCACTACGAGGGCGATAGCGCCATTCATAATTGCCTCTTCAATGAAATTATGCCCATCAAGGTGTTCCCCCTTGATGGCAACGAAGAGGTAGCCTTCCCTGACCTCCCGAGAGTCGTGGCTGATGCCCTTTATCCCAAGGGAAGGGTCGCCGTAAAAACGCAATATTTTTGTTCCAGCAACAAGTTCAGCAAATTTCATTTTCCTTTTTACAAAGATTATATTAAACTAATTATTGCCTATTTTCAAATTTAGGGGACCGCTGGGAAGCAACAGACCGGGGAGTATAAAGGGTGATAGGGGTTATTTGGGGGTAGTATCCCAGGCAGGCAAGGCTTCTTTGGGCAATTTGTTTAAACACGGGGGCAGCGGCTGTTGCTCCCCAGCGGTTTATTTTCGGTTGGTCTATTAACACTAAAATGACCAAGCGTGGATGGTTTGCCGGCAAAAAGCCAATGAAGGAAGCTATCACCTCGTCCGTGTATTTACCGTTAACCACCTTTTGCGCTGTTCCCGTTTTCCCGCCCACTCTCACTCCCTCAACATTTGCATAATGATAGGCTGTGCCTTCCTTGTCTTCCACAACGCCAACAAGCATATCCCTAACCATATTAGCAACTTGTGGAGAAAGGGGATGGGAGATAACCTGAGGAGGTATGCGAATTTTCTTTCCATCGGGTTGAATAACATATTTTAGAATGTGAGGTTTGTAGAGTGTGCCTCCGTTGACAAGGGCGCAGAAAGCGCTTGCCAGGTGAAGGGGGGTGATGGATATCCCTTGTCCGAAAGAAACATTTGCGGTTTTCACCACTCCCCAACTTTCAGGAGGGGAAAGGATACCTTTTTGTGCGCCAGTGAGTTCATCAGTGGGTGGTAAACCAAAGCCGAAATCTATTAAATATTTATATATTTTCTCCGCTCCCAATTTCATCCCAACTTGCGCTGCTCCAACATTACAGGACTCAATGAGTATTTTCTCTGGGGTGACTATCCCGTGCCCACCTTTATGGTGCACTACACAGGAGATTGATTTACTTCCGACCTTGAGTTTACCGCTACAGTAAAAGCGGGAGGAAGGAGTGATAGCTCCTTCTTGGAGGGCGGCAGCAATGACCAGTGGTTTAAGAACGGAGCCAACCTCGTAAAGGTCTGTTACCGCTCTATTTCTTTTGAAGTCATAGGGATACTTACTTTGCTCATTTGGGTCAAATGTGGGGCGATTCGCTAAGGCGAGGATTTCCCCATTTTGAGGATTCATAACTATTGCGGTAACACTTTTAGGCTTTAGTTGTTGATATGCCTTTTCTATTTCCTCTTCCACGATTTTTTGAATATCGCAATCTATGGTTAATATGATGCTTGCACCTTTTTTCGCTTGCTTCAAAACCCTTGTTGCAGTGGGAATGAAGTTTCCGTTTATATCACAAAGCCCCTCCACCAATCCCTCTTCTCCTCTTAAATACTTATCTAAACTTTTCTCACATCCCTCCAGCGGTTCCTCGTCTATATTTACAAATCCGAGAATGTGAGCTGCGAGTGCTCCGTTAGGGTAGACCCTTCTTCTTTCCTCCTGTAATTCTATCCCGGAAAGCCTGTTCTCCCTCACTATCTCCCTGATTTTACAAAAAGTGGTGAAATCTATGTCTCTTCGCAAGGGTATCAAGGGATAAGGGCTGAAAAGCTTTTGGAACAGCTCTTCTTCTTTTAAGGAAAGAAGAGGGGAAAGCTTGGAAGAAAGAAGCGTGGCATCCTCTACCTTGCTTGGGCGAAGGAATATAGACCCACCTAACACCTCTTGTGCTAAGGGTCTTAGCTTCCTATCATAGATTGTTCCTCTTTCCGGTTTGATGACCACTTTCCTTAGGCATTCCTGTTGGGCAAGTTTTTTATAATATGAGTGTTTCACGATTTGAAGATAGGCAAGATTGCCCAAAATGAAGAGGAGGTATAAGATAAAGATGAACATTAATAGAATGCCTCTTTTTTGGAGCGTTTTCATTGAATTCCTCATTGTTTTCCTACCCTCAAATAGTATACCTTTGTTGGTCTTTCCATATTACCGCTTAGCGCCATCTTCTCAATCATTAAAGGGGAAAGAAGCTCGCTTAGTTGTCCTTTAAGAAATACATTCTCCTCTTGCAAAACCTGTGCCTTTTTTTGGAACGAATTTTTCTTGTAGAGGGAAGTGAGCGAAAATTTACCGATAATCGCTTGTAGGAAGAGGAGGAAGACAATGACTACGGTGGTAATGACGCCCAATCGGGTCAAAACCTTGGGTAAAGCTTCCTTTTTTACCCGTGGTCGGGTTGTAGTTCTTAGCCTCTGGCGAGGTTTTGCCTTAGGAAGTGTTGCTTTCATTTTCTTTCCCTCCTTTCCGCCGCCCGCAGTTTAGCGCTTCTCGCGCTGGGATTAATGATTATCTCTTCCCTTGAAGGATGTAAGGGTTTAGGTGTGAGAATCTCCAATTCTTCCTTTTTTTCCTTAAAAATTTGCTTAACCACTCTGTCTTCAAGGGAATGATAGGAAAGAACACATATTCGTCCTCCCCTTTTCAAAAGGGATATTGCGCTGGGAATAGCCTGTCGTAGCTCCTCCAACTCCTTGTTCACCGCTATCCTCAAAGCCATAAATACCCTCGTTGCGGGATGAATATGAGACCTTCTTCTCACTGTTTTCTCTATGATTTCCGCTAATTTCCTCGTTGAATTAATTTCTCCTTTTTTCCTCTCCTCCACTATCGCTTCCGCTATTTTCTCCGCATAAGGTTCTTCCCCATATTCCCTGAAAAGATTAGCCAAATCCCTCTTGCTTAACTTATTCACGAGGTCGCCAGCGGTAAGGGATTGTTTGCGATTCATTCTCATATCCAATGGACCTTCCCACTTAAAGCTGAAGCCTCTCTCTGGGCTTTCAATGTGGCGAAGGGAAATGCCTAAATCGAATAGTATTCCATCCACTTCCCTTATTCCCAATTCCGATAGGAGATGATAAATTTGGGAAAAGCTCTCTTGGAAGAAATGAATTTTGTGAGGAAATGCTTGCAATCGCTCCCGAGCGATTGCAAGCATTTCCTCATCTCTATCTATGCAGATGAGCGTGGATGAAGGGGGCATAAGCTGGAGCAAGGCTTCGGAATGACCGCCTTCTCCCGTCGTGCAATCAACGAAGATGCCTCCCTTCTCAGGTTGCAAAATGTTTAACACCTCCTTTACCATAACCGGCTGATGATAAATCCTCATTTAAAGGGGAGGACGGTTTTCCAAAAAACCCAGCTTTTCCGCCGCTTTAGCTATCTCCTCCGGTGTTAGCTCTTCCTCAAACCTATCCCATCTCTCTTTGCTCCATATCTCAATGCGATTGCCGATGCCCATAATTACCACCTCCGAATTCTCCTTCAATCCCGCATATTCCCTCAGAGAAATGGGTATAGCAAGCCTCCCCTGTTTATCACAGGACGCTTCTTCCGCTCCTCCTACAAAGAGCCTTTGAAGAATGACTGCGTTTCTATCTAAAAAGGAAAGCCTATTCAGCTGTTCAGCCAATTGTCTCCAACTATCCTCCGTAAAGACAAAAACACAGCCGCCGATTCCCTTCGTAAGGTAAAAGCTCTCTCCCAGAAGGAGACGGAATTTAGCGGGAAGGATTAACCTTCCCTTATCATCCAAGCTATGAACGAAAAGTCCTGTAAATATAGGCATACTTATTCCTCCACTTTTTTACCATTAACTACCATAATGATAGATAAATATGAAAATCAAGTCAATAGTTTTCCTTATATTTTAAGAAAATTTCCACTAAGTCTCCACTAAATTTTTAACCCTTTCTATGAAACGATGCAAGGGGAAATTTTATCTTTAGGGTGAAGAGAGAAAATGGTGATTTTCTTTTTATTAGGGATTGTTCAACAAAAATACCTATATCATTCCAGCTTGCTATGGCATCCCTTTTCTATGTTCACTATATATGCTTTACCTCCCGCTTCCTCTATGGCTCTCGCAACCTCTTCTTCTCTCCCTGGGGCGTAGGCTACCATACAACCGCCTCCTCCTGACCCCACTAATTTTGCACCCAGTGCCCCTGCCCCTAAGGAAGCCTCGCAGAGAGCATCTAATTTCGCCGTTGATACCCCTAAAATTTTCAGCATTTCGTGATGTCTCGTC
Organism: bacterium; assembly: GCA_049970775.1. Taxonomy (GTDB): domain Bacteria; phylum Armatimonadota; class JACIXR01; order JACIXR01; family JACIXR01; genus JACIXR01. Next base: position 67,384 of record JBMFMH010000001.1, read on the forward strand.
AAAAGGAAGCCCAATCTTTCAGGTTCTATTTCCCCCTTCTTCAACATCTCCTTTGCCTCTAAACATATGTCCCTGTTTCTAATGTTGACATAGACCTTATCTGCAAGATGAGAAGGCAATTGTCCAAGATAGCCCTCAACTTCCTCAAGGGGTGTTTTGCGAAGGTCAAATGGCGGATATATCTCTTTTAGTCTCTTCACGCCTTCCTCCGCTTCCCGATGAGAGCGCCTCAAAACCTCAAGGGTTTCCTTCCTCTCCAAGCTGTCCCCGAGGACGAAGCCGTTAAGATTCACGGGAAGCGATTCATAAAAGAAAGGTGGCTTGCAATCAACGAAAATCGTTCCACCTATGCTGGATGTAAAATGGTCCATCATACCGCCCGGCTCATTGAACTCCAATACCTCCGCTCTATGCGCTAGCCTTGCTAACTCATCTGGTGGAACATCAGCTCCCATATGGGTAAGAAGAAATTTCAGCCAGCCCACGACCAAAGCGGAGGAGCTGGAAACGCCAGCATTTATGGGGAGCTCTCCGTTAACCGTGCATTCTATACCGAAATCAATCTTGAACCCTCTATCCTGCAAAACCCTTACGCCAGCCCTTAGGTAATCACGAGGCTTGATATAAACTATTTCCTTTTCTAAATCTATTTCTTCTTTCTCCCCGATATCAGGGAGGTGTATTTTTAGAACCTTATCTTTAATCTTTTTACCTTTAATATGGATATGAAGGTCAATTGCTGAAGCTATAACCCATAATCCGAGGAAATCCTGATGTTCTCCGAAGAGGCAAATCCTTCCCGGGGCGATTGTCTCAACGGTCATTTCTTAACCTCCTATTTGGAATTGTTCTAAATGAGATTATACCACAAATTAAGAATACAATTGCGAAGAAAGAGAAGACAAGGGGAAGATTTCTCCAAATGCTTTCAAAGAGGGCGCATAGGAGAAGGGCGACAGCCACACCAAGGGAGTTCCAGGCCAAAAGAGCACCCGAGGCTAAATGATATAGGCGAGGGGGAAATTCCCTCCCAATGAGGGCGGTCGCGGAGATGGGAACTATGCTCATCTGGGAACCCAAAGTCAAGGCAGTGAGGGATAAGGTGGCGGGGGATGAGAAAAGAGCCGCTATAGCTAATCCGATAGAGCTTATCAAGAAGGTCAAAAAGAGAGCGAAATTTTCTCCTAATTTGTCGGATATATACCCGCCTGGATATGCGAAGAATATCCTACCCGCATAGCCGATGAAGGTTATCAGGGAGAGGTAAGCGAAACCATAGTGCTTGGTTATCCATTCCCCAAAGCTACCGAACATAATCCCCAAGGAGATGGCGGAGACGAAAAGATAAAAGGCTGATAACCTATTTTCTCTGCTGAAAGCGAGCGAGAAAAGCTCGCTTGGCGCAAGGCTATCCATTTGAAGGGTCAAGGAAGGCAGGGGAAGGAGAAGAGCGGTGGCGAGGATGGAGAGGAAGAAAGCGAGAGCGAACATAAAGGTTTCTCCTAAGGAATGGGATAAGCCCAAAATGGCTACGCCGATTGCGAAGCCTACTTGGAGCGAGGTATAAAGAATGCCGGTGAATGTTCCGTATCTTTCCTCTTTTGACAAAAGGAGAACGCTAACCGTTCCCGCCGTCCAATAGATTGCTGCTCCCCAGCCCCAGATGAACATTGAAAAAAGAAAAAGAGGATAGGGAAAGGATAAAAGGAGTGAAAGAGGAAATAGGATATAGGTGAGGGAGCCGATGAGAAGGGAGGTCTTAACGCCCAGTCTTTTCAGGGAGAGCCCGGAGAGAAAGCGAAAGATGGCAAAAGAAAAGTAGATTACTATTAGGGGAAGATAGCTCTTTAGCTCGGGGAAACCTTTCTGGCGGAGGATGGGAATGATGAATTGCTGGAGAGCACCAGCACCTGCGAATGTAAGGGCGTAGGATAGGCAGATAAGAAAGAATGGGGACAAGCTTAGGGGAGAAGTATCCTCTCTATCCATTGTTTTTCCGGAGGTTTATCGGTGTAGAGAATGAGGGGGGTGAAGCGCAGGTCAGAGTCTATTTTCAAAGCATTTAAAGAGCCCATCCTTTCAAGGGTTTTCCATTCTCCGTTTTGAAGCTCTCCCACTTCAACCCTATAGCTTTTGGGGAAAACTATATTCCCTTCCTCAAGGGGAATAAGAAGTAAATAGCTTGGATTGCTAAGGGGTTTACCATCAAGGGAGGAAAGAATTATATGGGGTTCTGAACGAGAAAGGGTGTTACCGTTCACCTTTATCTCTCCTTTGCCGAGGAGTTTCATTACCCCGCTCTTGGTTATATGGATAAGGGCTGGCATATTTGTTCCCACTTTCAAGGCTATTGTCTGGGAACCATCCTCTATACTGACCATCTGCTCATCGCCTTGATTGAAGACGATGAATGCTTCCCCATCCGTGGTTTTCAGCCTGAACCGATGGAGAGAGGGGGTTTCGGGTTTAATTCCCTTTATCGTTTCAACTTTAGCAAAAGTTATAAACTGATGATAAATTTCGGGCATTAGCTCGGATGTAGGTCTAATTTCCTCCAAGTAAGGGCTGTAGAAGACTTTCCCTTTGCCGACATCGTTTTTGAAGAGGAAATCTCTTCCCAAAACAGCTTTCGCCTTAATAGGTTCAACTTTTATGAAAGGTTGACCTAAGGGAATTTCCTCAAATGGCTTAGCCACTTCCTCAACAAACTTTACTCCACAGAGCTCCTCCAGTCTTTCCTGTTTTGTTCTCTGGCGAGATTGGTCGAAGGAGATATCTCCCGTGATAAATAGGTTTCCTCCTCTTTCAACGAATGATTTTAGCCATTGATAAACTTCATCGGGAGGGCAAAAGGGGAGGGGATATATTATGTTTTTCACTGTTGTGGGGATTCTCTTTATATCGGGTTCATCAACGACCCAAAAATTAACTCCTAACCTTATCAGTAAATCTATGCTTCGTAGGAGGGCAATATAGATTTCCTCCCTTTTACCGCTAATCCTGTTTTGCGTGGGTATGAGGAGGTAGGTATTTGGTGGCGAGGGCGGATTGGGATGAATTTGCCTGAGCAAAAGCCCCGCTGCTCTCATAACGAGAGCGCATTCCTTCGGAACCATATCGCAGGGATAGAAGAGTCCCCAAGGGAAAATCGTAGAGGAAGGGTCTTTGAAACACCAATTGTTCGCTCGGGAGGCGCCCATTCCGAAGGAATAGAAAATAGCTGCCAAAAATAGCTTGTTTCTCTCCTCTTCACTTCTCTTAATGTGATAACCGGAACCACTCACCCAGGCTGGATGTGTTTTCGCACCGAATTCCCCTAAGGAAAAGCTTTTACCAACTGCTCGTAGGTCGTGATACTTAAGGGTGGAAGGGAGCTTGATTATGTCCTCCTTTGGCGGACCGAAGTATCCGATATTTGAGATGTCCAGGTTATTTATTTCCTCCCTAAGGTCTATTCCACCCACTGGAAGTTGATAGAACTCGCAGGTTGTGGGATGTTTTGGGTCCTTTGATTTCAAAGCATTTACCATATCATCAATCCAAATCCTTGCTAAAAAGCCATAGAAGGAAAGAAGGTCGGCGGTTGCTGTATCCTCCCAATTCCCCCATTTAGGTTGGGGAAACTCAATATTTCCCCATTCGCCCCGAGGTGGAGATAATCTCCAAGCTTTCTCCAATTCCTCTTTATCCTTGTATTTAGTCTCCAAGAATTCGTTAAAAAGAGCTTTATAGTATTTTCCTGCATCGTTCTCGTCAAATCTAAGGTCGCCATTAATGTAATAAATAAGAGATGGTAATTTGCCGTAGCGCTCGGCAAATTGGGCGCAAATGGCTTTCTGCTTCTCTCTTTCCTCTTCCTTAACCGCTACATTGTATCCGCAAAGAATGCAGGGGAAGAAAACGAGGTCGTGTTTCTGCGTGAGGTAAGCGAGGGCATCTGTCTTTCGCCAAATGTCCTCAGGGATATTATAACCATACCAAGCGGGGCTTATCCAGAGGTTCTCATAAAGGTCTATTCCATAATCCTTGAGGGTTCTCAGCTCTTTGTCCCAAACAAGAGGGTTCATCTGGGAAGCAAGAAGGGTATCAGAGTAGTCATCGGTGCCCAAAATGAAACGAGGTTGTCCCTCAAGCCATAGATAATTCTCTTTATAAGAAAGCTGTTTCCCTTTTATGAGAAGATTTTCATCCTTCACCATAAATCCACTTTCAAGAAAATCCCATTTCTCCTCGTTTAAATAGAGAGAGGCGCTTATTCTGTAGAGGTTGTCCTCAAACCTTGGGATTTGGCAAAGGGCATTTATCTCCCTTGTTTCTCCTGATTTCAGGGGAAATTTAAATTCCTGGCTCCAGCATACTTTCCCCCTCGTGTTTTCCTCTACTTCCAAAAGGAGCTTCAATTCCCTTTCATCTTCTCCGAAATTGGAAATCTTCACGCCGAGCTTTACATCTTCTCCTTGCTTATAGATGGCGAAGTTGCTTGTGAGATTATGGAGGAAAACCCCTTTTAAAAGGAATCGGATTATTTTAAGAAACGCTTTTTGCATATTTTCATTCTTGAATAGGTCAATGTTGTCCACTCCGAAGAAAGCCCAGCGGGAGCCAGCGTAGAAGCCGGAATAATGGAGGAGCAGAGCTCCAAGGCTACCCCTTAATCTGCCATATCTATCATATCCCTTAAGCAGAGGAACCCAGCGTGCTTCATCCGAGCCTGTCACGCCGGAGGCAGCGTAGCCTGAGAACGGACCTTCAAGGCGGAAATCCCAGTCTATTATTCCTTCCTTTGCGGGTTTAGCGTAAATCGCTCTTTCTAACCTATATGAAGGGTCAAAAATACCGATTTGGAAAGGTTGAACGATAAGCCCATCCATCGGCTCTCCCTTTGCGGTATTTATCCTCGTTTCCAATCTTTCCTTTATCTCAAGGGAGCCGAACCAGGCTTCTCCTTGACCTTGATATATACCGCAACGGACGACGATTTTTTCCGTATCCAAAGGAGGGGAGAAATCCCAGCTGAAATATTCCCAATCAGTTGTTCCAATTCCCTTGCCTACATCTCGCCAGAGGTTGATATTGCCTTTTTCATCATAGCAGTAGAGGGCGAGGAAAGCGTATCCTCCTTTCAAATCCTTTGTCCTTAGCCAGCCTGAGAACCGATAAAGCTTGCCAGGAGGTAGCCTTAATTCTGTTGACCATTCGCTTGAGGAAGGAGCAGAAAGTGATACCTTTGCAGTTGGTTTGCCTTGAAAAAGGTTTTCCTCGTCAAGGGAACAGCCATTCCCTTTTTGCCAGACCGATTGGTTTCGGAAATCGCTTTGGAGAAGGTTTGGTTGAAGGGAATTAGCTTCCTCCTCCCCCAGCCATTTATCACCAATTTTGTAAAGGGGATTTTGAAAAGCATAGCCTCCCGTTGTGAAAAGCGCTCCACCATCCCTGAGGAAATTAAACAGGGATTGGGCAGCTTTTGCTGGGAAGGATTCCCCATAGGGGAGTATGAGGAGGTCATAGTTTTCCCTTCGTAGCTTGTTTGTCAACTGTTCAGAGTTAAGGAAAGAAGGCGAATAGCCGGATTCCTTGAGAAGGGAATAGAAAAGCTCTGGTGAGGAAGGAGAACCCTTTGGTGGAATGTCGTCCTTATAGATGGCGATGCGTCCGCTCGGCGGTGGAAGAGGTTTATCTTTCGTTGACATAAGCGGTTCATCTCCCTTCGTTAATGCTATATCATCAAACCAGGCAACTCCTTCAGCCTCGTAGAGACCGCAGAAAATGGTCAAGTAAAATGTGCCCGGTGAAGTGGTGAAGGAATAGGAATAAAAGGTCCAATCTTGGGTGCCAGTGGGAGTAGCAATATCTTTGAAGGCGAGCATTCTTCCCATAGAATCATATTGATATATAGCAAGGAAGGCATAGCCTTTATCTGCGGTGGGCTTTACATCTTTGGTTTTAATCCATCCCGATAAAGTGAATTTCTCCCCTTCACCCACGAATATTGAATAGGTAGCTCCACCACTACCTTCAATTTTCAGGGATGGTGGGTTCGTTTTAAAAACGGAGCTATCAAGAGATGAATTGGAAGGAAAGGACCAGCCCAGGGGAAACTCAAATGCACCCCTTATGAGATTTTCCCCTCCGAGAGAAAGGGGTAGGAAGAGAGTAGAAATGAAGAGGAGGAATATTTTCCCCAAAACCTTAAGGTTGAACATAGCTTTGCTAAATTTTAGGTAGCGTTCGCTTTGTTGAATACAGCACTTCTCATGTTAATATAATAACCTCCTTGCTAATGGTAGTTTTCCCTTTCTATAAAGCTCTTGGCGAAATGAGAATCTCGCCTCTTTTAACCAAGGACTCGTTATAATCTCTTTTATCAAATTTCTTCTCCATATCTCGTCAATATTGTATTATATGCTTCCTATGCGCATTATTCAACAAAGCCGTAGCGTTCTATTTGTTTAGGATTTTGGTAGTGTTTAGCCAATTTAGGATTTGCAGTTTTATCTTTGAAATTATAACAGCACATACTAAACTCTCAATGCCTCTTCCGTATCAATATTTTTCAGAATTTCTAATCCTCGTTTTTAAATGCCTTTTCAAAAGAGGTCAAGACAAAAATTCATTCGTGCATTATTCGGTTATAGCCGAGCGTTTTAAGGGACTCCGTGAGGTTTAGGAAACCCAAAAGCAGAAATGCAGAGGCTAAAAGGGAGAGAAAATGCGTGATGGTATCGCCTGCAGGGAAGGAGATTATAAAATCGTGTTTGTTAAGCTTAACTATGAAGATAACAAAAGAGTATAGAGATATGAAGAGGTAGATATAACCCGCAATTGTAAAATAAATTGCCTTTAAATGTCTCCCAAGGGATTTGAAGGCTATTCCTCGCAGGATAGAGGAAATAAGGAGGAAAGGGAAGGCAAGGGCGGAAGCGCCGATGTAAGTGGAGAAAGAGAAGTTATTCATTGCTTTGCCGATTTTTCTCATTGAAAGATATAAGAGGAAGAAATAGAAAAATGTGGAGAGACCGATGGCTATGAAAATAGAGATTACAACTGGGTCATTAATTGGCAAACAAATTTTCTTTCCAACAAACCTTTTCCAGCCGGGGGTGGTAAGAAGAGGGATTAAATGGAGGAAGCCGGATTCCGAGGCAAGCGCTAAAAGGATGGCGGAGATTCCCAAATATTTTGCTTCTTGGAAAAGTTCTTCTTGCTCCTGCATTTGTTAAAAAGATTAGCGAAAATTTTAATGCTTGTAAAGATGAATTTCGGGATAATTGAAGTCATTAATATTTGACGAAAAATTTCAAAAAGATATTGGAATGGTTAGATGAGGAGAAAAAGGTTTAAAATAAAGAAGGTATTGAATGATGGTGGGAATGTTGTAAAGTTGAAGTTAAAGATAAAAGAAATTTTTTTAGTGTGGCTAAAAGCAAAATGTATTATCGGAAAAAGAAATTGAGAGAGGGAATACTTCTCTTTGGTTTATGATTAAATGCCAATATCATAACCCTTTTAGCGAGTCTAATATGTTATGGAATTATATATCTGATTTACATCGTTTATTTTGTTTTCTACAATTAAAGTGAGGTGATTGAAATGAAGATATCTCGTCTCTTTTACAAGCTCGCCAGGATGGCGAACGATTTCGAGACCCTCAGCTCGGGAAACCCCTCGCGAATAGCACGGCGAGGAATCAACAAGATAATCGGTAGAACGATTGGGAAAAACATTTATCTGAGAGGAAGTGGTGGTGGGAGAAAAAGAAGAATCTTCTGAATCTTTGACCTTTATCAGTTGAATAAAAAGGGAGCTACCCTTTAAAGAGGTGGTATTGTTCAATGTTTCCTCAGGCCAGATATTTAATCTTTCTTTCGTTCTTCACTTTGAGCCTTTATTCCGCTGATTTCCTAATAGTAAGAAACGGGAAGCCTAATGCCACAATCGTGATTAGCCGAGAAATAAATCATTCCACCGCCTTTGCCGTATGGGACCTCAACTACCACATCCAGAAAATCACGGGAACTCGGCTTCCAATCGCCTATGAGGATGAGAGAGTAAGGGGTAATCGTATCTTGATAGGAGATAGCAAGGCTACAAGAAAGCTGGGAATAAAAACGGAGAATCTAAAGGAACAGGAATATATTATCCGCTTTTATCCCGATACGCTTGTTCTCTTAGGTAAGGACGAGAAAATCCCCTTCACCGATAACATACGCCTTTTTGGGGATGTGGGATGGGGCGAGGGGAAATTCGGCAAAGCCTTGTTTTTCTCAGGCAAAGGAGCGCTTTGCGTTGACGACTTCAATTTCTCCGATGAGGAAGGCTCCTTTGAGCTCTGGGCTTATCTTGAGGAGAAGCCACAGGAAGGCGGGGAAGGCACGCTAATTCGCCTTGATGGGGCTAACCCTTGGAGCTATCACATTATCGCTAGGGTCGAGAGAAATCGCATCCGCTACATAACCTATGATGGGAAAGACGGGCACAGCATCATTTCTTCCGAGCTATCTCCCGGCTGGCATCACATCCTGGCGACTTATAGCGCTCCACAGGGCAAAATGGAGCTCTTCGTTGATGGAATAAGCCAAGGAGAAGCCGAGTATAAGAAAACCACCTGCAACGGAGCAACTTTGTTGATAGGTGGGCTTCCTGATGTAGGTCAGAATAGAGTTGGTAATGCATTCTCCGGCGGGATTGATGAGGTGCGAATCTCCGATGTAAAACGGCAGCCTTCCCTTCCAAGCCAGCCCTACAAGGTGGATAATTATGTTATTCTCTTGCTCCATTTGGACGAAGGAAAAGGCGTGCCAAGGGATGCGAGAGGCGTGCGTTTGGAGCGCCCCATCAATCCACCCGATGGATTCTCCCTTCAAGGAACCTCATATGCGGTGCATGATTTCCTTGAGCGTTTCTGCGATGTGCGTTGGTATGGACCAAAGGAGGATATGATTTATTATCCCCAAAAGAGAACGCTTTCTGTAAAGCCTAAAAACCTCCAAAGGAGACCGGCTTTCCTCTATCGTGGCTTATGGCCTCCCTTTGCCTTTGGAATCGTCCAGACGCTCTGGGATAATCCAAGCCGAAAGGAAATGGCTTTGTTTTGGGCGAGGCATAAGGTCGGTGGGGAAAGATACGCTTGCAATCATTCCTTTTATGGTTACTACGACCGCTTTTTGAAAATCCATCCGGAGTGGTTCGCCAAAGGGTATGAAGGACAACCTCCGCAGATGTGCTATTCAAACCCTTATTTTATAGCCCAAGTCGTTCAGGATGCAAGGGATTACTTTGCTGGGAAGGGAACGAAGCCTGGTGCAGTGGCAGCGGGAGATTATTTCGCACTTGTTCCTATGGACAACGATTTTTGGTGTAAGTGTGAGGAATGCCAGAGCCAACTTGACCCCGAAAGGCGCAACGATTTCTTTTCCAATGGTTATGCAAGCGATTACTGGTTCAACTTCGTAAACAAGGTTGCAAGGGAGATAGCTAAATCGCATCCCGATAAGTTTATCGCTACGCTCGCTTACTGGGAATATGCTTATCCTCCCAAAAAGGTGAAGCTTTTGCCGAATATTTCCGTTCAGATGTGTCTCCATATCAGGAACTACTGGGCACCTGCGTTGAGGGATAATGATTTGGCTCTTTATAAAGAGTGGATAGCAAGGAATAAAGGGAGGAGATTTTATCTCTGGCTCTATTACTGTTTCCCAGAGGAAGTGGCGATAAATGGAGGTTGGCACTGCTTCCCGGGTTTCTTTGCTCATACTCAAAGCAAACTCTACAAGATGTTTGCAAGGGATGGGATAAGGGGTGTGTTCTTGAATGGTTTAGGTGAGCAGGTGGATACTTATGTCGCCTTAAAGCTCCTTGATGACCCGAACATAGATGTTGATGAACTGCTTGATGAATTTTTCTCTCGCTATTATGGTTCGGCAAGCGAGCCGATGAAGAAGATTTATCTATTGATTGAAAAGATTTACAGTGACCCCCTAAATTATCCCGCTTATGTTCAGAAAGAGAAGCGCCATTTCCACCAAACGGAGGAGATAGCTTGGGGTTTCCTTGGCAGGGAGGAAGTGATGAAAGAGCTGGGGAGGTTGATGGAGGAAGCGAAGGGATTGGCGAGGACGGAAATAGAGAAAAAGAGGGTGTCGCTTTTTGAGAAGGGAATCTGGCAGTATATGGTTGAAGGAAGGGAAATGTATCTAAAGAGGAGGAAGGATTAGAGCGAAAGAGGGCTACTCAGGGCTTTTGGAAAAAGCAATTAACTGGTAGGACGATGATGGAATAGTTTCCCTTTCTGAGGAAAGGGAATTTTCCTATCTTCGGTTCAAAATCACTATCAAATTTTTCTTCCCTTGGTTCTCGCCCTCCTTGCTTGGGGCTTTAATTCGCAAGTTATTTTATTAACTAATTGGGACGGACGAGCTCTACTCTGGGTGGCTATTGAGGTTGGGGAGCGAGAAGCCCTGCAGACCACTTAACGCCATTGATGAAATAAGGTGTTACTTTAGTACAATTTTGGTCGTCTTGTTTATAGTTATATTGCCAATATAACCTTCCAGTTGAGGTAGAGACCTTATCAAAAGCGAAGATGAATTGGTTTTCTGGACCTCCGCAGTCGGCGTCCACGCTGACATCGTTGGAGGTAAGCGATGCTCTTAGGACAACAGCCTTGTCCCAGGGGAGATCTAGCTCGTTTCCAACGGATAAACCACTTGGGAGGGGGACCCTTCCTTTCTGAGCATATGCTATATAATCTCGGCATAGGGACATTTGTTTAGCTCCAAACCAGGAAGAAATCGTAGATATATCGGTTGGATTATATCCCACTTGTTCCCAGGGTGGGAGATGATTGCCCGTCGCGATTACAACGGGGGCATCTCCGATAAGCACGATATTACCGCCATTATCGAGGATTTTTCCCACCT
>JBMFMH010000001.1:78402-90787 GCA_049970775.1 bacterium
CGAGGTGTGTATGGGGATGCTATATTTTCCGCCGTCCTTCGTTATAGCTTCTCCCAACAAAAGCGCGCCAGCTATGACTCTTTTCGATGGCGCTTGATACAGCTGGATTTTTGCTCCATCTATTGGTTGTCCCGTTTGTGCATCCTGTAGAACACCCGTGATGTAATAATGTTTCTGCCCCACCGCCTCCACCACATCCGGGGAGGACGATGAGCAGAATGGACACCAAACAAACTACACCGCCCCAAAGGGCTAACAACCTCACAAACTTCCTTTTCACAGCAATCTTCCTCCTTTCTTTTCTCCTTAGGAAAGAGCCACAACCTCAAACCCTTCCCCACAGAGAAGATTTAAATAAATTTTAAAACAATTCACAAAACAAGTCAATTCCTTTTAAAATACCACGAGGGGTGCCGAAATGCTAAATTTTAAATTGACTCATTCTTGGGAAATTTGATAATTGATAAAAAGGCGGTGATAAAAGATGAAGATGCTTTTCCTTCTTCCATCAGCTTTTATCCTTTTGTTTCTAATCGCTTCCACCGATGAGTCGCCCTCACAAGCAAGAGGAAGCTTAGCCCTTTATGTTTCCCCCTCGGGCAACGATTCCTGGTCGGGAAGGCTCCCTTCCCCCAATCGTTCAAAATCAGATGGACCCTTCGCTACGCTTGAAAGGGCAAGGGATGAAATAAGAAGATTAAAACGAGAAAATCGCCTTCCTAAAAATGGGGTCATCATCTATCTACGCAAGGGAATATACATCCTCTCCCATCCCTTCACGCTCTCAAGCGAGGATTCGGGGACCCGGAAATCGCCCATTGTCTATCAAGCCTATAGGGGTGAAAGCGTGAGGATTATAGGAGGTAAAGAAGTTAAAAATTGGCAAGTAGTTGAAGGAGAGGATGTGCTTTCCCACCTTCCTGAAAATGTTCGTGGTAAAGTATATCAAGCAAATCTTAAAGAGCTTGGGATAACTGATTTCGGCTCCCCTGCTGGTGGAGGTTTGGAGCTCTTCTTCAACGACAAGCCGATGACCCTCGCTCGCTATCCCAATGAGGGATTTATTTATGTTGGTGATGTCCTCGCTCAGGGCAAGTTCAAGTATGAGGATGAAAGAGTTGACAAGTGGGTTAATGAGAAGGACGCTTGGTTAGAGGGCTATTGGTATTTCGATTGGGCTGACCAAAGGCAAAAGGTAAAGAAAATTGACCCAGAAAATAAGACGATTGAGGTTGAACCTCCCTATCACCACTATGGTTATCGCAAGGGACAGTGGTTTTATGGTTATAACCTTCTCTGCGAGCTCGATTCTCCAGGCGAGTGGTATCTTGATAGGGAAACTGGCATCCTTTACTTCTATCCACCTTCGCCGCTAAAGAAGGGCAGGGCTTTCGTTTCTCAAATTTCCAATCTCATTTTGATGAAGGAGGTCTCCAATGTTTGCTTCAGAGGATTAACATTTGAGGTTGCGAGAGGCGATGCGATAAGGATAAGTGGAGGAGAGAATGTGGAGATTTCGGATTGCTTGATTCGCAATGTATTTGGATGGGCGGTTATCGTTGAGGGAGGAAAGGAGCACAAGGTGAGGAATTGCGAGATATATGAGACGGGTTGCGGTGGTATTAATCTGAACGGAGGCGACCGAAAGACCTTAACTCCCGCAAGGCACCTTGCGGAAAACAATCACATACATCATTACGCCCGTTGGCATAGGATGTATAACCCCGCCATTTCCCTCAACGGGGTGGGTAACATAGCTCGCCATAACCTGATTCACGATGCTCCTCACCAAGCGTTCAGCTTCAGTGGTAACGAACATCTGATTGAGTTCAACGAGATATATCGTGTCTGCTTGGAATCAAACGATGCAGGAGCGATATACTCGGGAAGGGATTGGACTTGGAGGGGAAATATCATCAGGTTCAATTCTTTTCGGGATATAAATGGATTTGGTGGTAGGGGATGTGTGGGTGTTTATCTTGATGATGCCCTTTGTGGAACGCTCGTTTATGGCAACATATTCCAAAGAGTTACGAACGCAGCTTTCATAGGAGGTGGTAGGGATAATGTCTTTGAGAACAACATATTTATAGATTGCAATCCCGCTGTGCATATAGATGCAAGGGCGATGGGATGGATGAGGGAGGCGGTGAATACTATTCTCAAAGAAAGGCTTTTACAGGTGCCTTATAAGGAACCTCCTTGGAGGGAGCGTTATCCCCAGCTGGTGAATATTCTGGAGGATGAGCCGGAGAAGCCGAAGGGAAATATCGTGAGGAAGAATATCTGCGTGGGAGGGAGATGGCTTGATTTGGAGGAGGTGGCTCGTCCCTATGTTATTTTTGAGGATAATTTGAGGGATGTTGACCCGAGGTTTATTGATATGAAAAAGGGAGATTTTCGTCTTGCTAAGGATTCACCTGCCTTTAAAATCGGTTTCAAGCCGATTCCCTTTGAGAAGATAGGTTTAAAGAGGAAGTAGCGTAAAATGTCTGGGATTGTTTTAGCCTCTATTGGAATAATCTTTTTTGTCCTGGGCTACCGATATTACGGCGGACTGCTGGAGAGATTATTTGATGTTGACCCAAATAACTCTACTCCCGCTCATTATAGATACGATGGAATAGATTATATCCCGGCGAAGCACTGGCTGGTTCTTTTTGGGCATCACTTCGCGGCTATTGCTGGGGCTGGTCCCATCCTGGGACCAGCGATAGCTTGTGCCATTTGGGGTTGGCTTCCCGCCCTCCTTTGGGTTTTCTTTGGCGCGATTTTCATTGGTGGAGTGCATGACTTCTCCAATCTAATGGTCTCCATTCGCAATGAAGGTCGCTCCGTCGCTGATACTTCGGAAAAAATTCTCGGAAGGACCACCAAGCTCGTTTTTTCCTTATTCCTCTGGCTCTCATTGGTCCTCGTAATCGCTGTCTTTTCCGCTTCCTCAGCAAAGACTTTAGAGACAACGCCTCAAATCGTTATCCCAACCTTTGGCATCATCCCCATTGCAATTATCGTTGGTTTAATGATGTATAGATGGGGAATCAATACGGTTGTATCCACAATAGTGGGCGTTCTCCTTCTATTTCTCTTCATCCTTTTAGGGTGGTATTTCCCTATTAAATGGAGCTATGAGGGATGGCTTCTTTGCCTCTTGTTTATCTACGCTTATAGCGCTTCCCTTTTACCTGTCAATATCATCCTTCAGCCGAGGGATTATATCTCCGCTTTTGTTCTCTTCTTTGGAATGATGGTTGGCTATTTGGGGATAATTCTAACCCATCCGGTTTTGCGGACACCATCCTTTATCAGTTTCCATAGCCAGCAGGGTCCCCTTTGGCCGATGATGTTTGTGACTATTGCCTGTGGGGCAATATCGGGATTTCACGCTCTTATTGCTAGTGGGACAACAGCCAAGCAATTGGATAACGAGAGAGACGCAAAAAGGATTGGGTATGGAGCCATGCTCACGGAGGGTGCTCTTGCTTTGCTTGCGATTATCTCGGTTTGTGGTGGGCTTTATTGGTGGGATGGTCCCAAAGGGATGATTTACCCTCAATTAATCAAAGAGGGAAAATGGATAATTGCATTTGGCAAAGGCTTTGCCGAAATAACGAAACCTATATTAGGGGTATTGGGGATGTTCATTGGCATTACTATGTTGAAGACCTTTATTGTGACCACCTTGGATGCCGCTACGAGAATAGCACGCTATATTGGGGAAGAATGGCTTTCAGAATATCGTATATTCCGATTTATGAAAAATATGTTTCTAAACACAGCAGTTGTTATAGGCTTCGCTACTTACTTGGCGCTTGGTCCTTGGCAGAAGCTCTGGCAGGTTTTTGGGGCATCAAACCAGCTGGTCGCGGCAATAGCTCTTATTGTTGTTTCTACCTGGCTTTTACTGAAAAGAAAGCAGATTCTTTATACCCTTCTGCCGGCTATCTTTATGCTTTTGGTTACGATTTCAGCCTTAATAATCCAATTGATGAAGTTCCTCGCAGCCAAAGAAACAGTTCTTTCCTTAATCTCTTTCCTTTTAATCGTCCTTGCGTTTTTTATTATAGAAGAAAGCTTAAGGCTTAGATTTACACAAAAAGTTTTAAAAGAGGAAAAGGAGAGGTGATAATATGTTGGTTCTGCTGGGAATGATGGCGCTTGTCAATGCCCCGTCCTTTCTCATAACCTCTTTTGAGGAAAGGGGCGATTTAGAGAAGGTAGTTTGCAATAATACGAGGATAGAGAGAACCCTGAAAGGCGCTACGAACGGGCGCTATGCTCTGAAAGTGGAATTCCAACCATCTTCCTGGCCAAACCTATATTTCAAGATAGGGGAAGCTTTTAGCAAGGGTGATTGGAGTAGGTATTGCGGACTTGCTGTGGATGTAGCCAATCCGCAAGACGAACCCATCCTTCTTTTCATAAGGGTTGATGACGATTTCTCGGCTGATGGGGCGCATCATTGTCGAACGGGTTCAATATCACTAAAGCCGAGAAGGAACACCACAATCGTTATGCCCTTGAAGTCGGCTATTCCACCCGGAATGCGCGGTGGACCTCCTCTCTTGGCTGGAGCAAGTATGATGAGTGTGAGTGGTCCCGAGATAGATTGGTCGCATATAGTGGCTTTTCAGCTCTTCCTTGCTCAACCAAAAAAGCCAATAACTCTCATAATTGATAACATTCGTCTCCTGCCTATCTCAGAGAAAAACTGGAAAGGAATAGTTGACCGTTATGGACAATATACGGGAAGCGATTGGAAGGGTAAAGTGCACTGGGATGAGGATTTTAAGAGGCAGTTAGAGGAAGAGGATAGGTGGCTTAGACAAAATAAACCTTTGCCGGATAGAGATGAGTATGGAGGGTGGAAGGATGGTCCACAGCTTAAGGCAACTGGTTTCTTCCGAACCGCTTATATAATTGATGGCAAAGAAACGGAGCCTCCCCAGGATTTGCGGGAAAGCAAGGGACGCTGGTGGCTTGTAACCCCAAATGGACATCTCTTTTTCTCCCTTGGCATAGATTGTGTTGGACACTGGGAGGTTTCGCCGATTAAAGGTAGAGAATACCTCTTTTCCTGGCTACCTTCAGAAAATGACCCGCTGAGGGAATTTTATCAAGACGATAAGATAAACTTCTATGCAATGAATTTGAAGCGTAAATATGGGGATAATTGGCAAGAGAAGTGGAGAGAGATGGTTAAGAGACGGCTTCCCGCCTGGGGATTCAACACGATTGGCAATTGGTCCTCTTCAGAGGTATTCAAACAGGGAATTCCTTATGTCGTTGCCATTCACTATGGAGGCGATTTTGCCTGGTTTCCTCTACCCGATGTATTTGATGAGAGATTTGAGAAAACGCTGGAGCGTGTGATTGAGAACGCAACGAGGGAATGGAAGGACGACCCCTGGTGTATGGGCTATTTTGTGGACAACGAGCTTTCCTGGGGAGGCTGGGGCGATGACCCGGCTTCGAGGTATCAACTTCCTCTCAAAGCTTTAGCGAGTGATGGGAAACTTTTTACAAAAAGGGAGTTCACGAGATTGTTGAAGGAGAAGTATGGGGAGATAGAGAGGATTAATCAAGCCTGGGGCATAAAGGCTGAATCTTGGGAAGAATTTATGGAAAAGCCGGTGCAATTGCATATGCCATTGACCCAAGCTTGCATATCCGATTTAAGCGAGCTTCTCACCCACTTCGCAAGGAAATACTTTAAAGTTGTTAGAGACACCTTGAAGAAGTATGCTCCCAACCAGCTTTATCTCGGTTGCAGATTCGCTTCCCGTCCTATGGAGGTGGTCAAGGTATCCGCGGAATACTGCGATGTCGTGAGCTTCAATATTTACAGTAGGGAAGTTAAGGAGGAGTGGTGGTCTTTTACGAATACATTGGGAAAACCCTGCATAATAGGGGAGTTCCACTTTGGTGCATTGGATAGGGGGATGTTTCATCCTGGTTTGGTGGCGGTGGAGAACCAAGAGGAAAGAGGGAAGGCTTATCAGGAGTATGTAAAAAGTGTTTGGAAGCTTCCCGCATTTGTAGGTTGTCATTGGTTCCAATTCGTGGATGAACCTCTCACAGGAAGATTCGACGGGGAAAATTACAACATAGGTTTTCTCTCCGTTGTTGACTATCCATATTGGGAGCTCGTTAACTCCGCAAGGGAGATAAATTCTCAAGTCTACAAGGTCTTGGGGAAAGGAGGGCGGGGTTTTTAAAGAACTATATTTTAGTAGCGTTTTAAAAGAAGAGAAAATCTTGTCCGTGGAGGTGCATAGGCAAACCGTTTTCTTCAAGGCATGGTAAGGGGCTCAAGAGTTCTTGATAACATCTTCCTTCAAAGGATATTTACCGCAGGTGAATTTCCTTCCCTCGGGGCAATAACCGAGATATTCGCATTTAGCTCCAGCACCCTCAAAAACCGCCGGTAATTGTTCCTTGCATATTTTAAGCATCCTATATGCCAGCTCTCTAATCTCCCATTGTGCCCTTGAACAGCATCTTTCCCGAAAGAAATGGAGGAGTTCCCTGCAGTTCATCGTAACGACAATCTTTGTTTCAACAGCTTGAGGTAGGACAAAGCGGGCGTCCTCAGCAGCTTCTTTCCCTTTTATCAGCTCTAACCTCTCCCTTATTCTACGATACCCTCTTTTAATCTCTTCCATCAAGCGGAGAAATTCCTCTTTCGCTTCTTCATCTCCCTCAATAGAAGGAGGAATGATGAAATCAAAATCGTCCATTTTCACATACCTTTGGCTCTGCTGGGAATAGGAGGCTATCCGGTGTCTTACGAGTTGATGAGTGAGAACCCTTGAGACCCCCTCAATTGCGAAGGTGAACTTAGCGTGTTCAAGTGGACTTTCGTGCCCGGATTTTATCAACCTTTGGACGAACTCCCTCATCTTTTCCTCATCCGCTTCCTTTTTAAATTCCATAGCGAATCTTTCCGAATAGCATTGCCTTCCCGCTGAATAGATAACAGCGAGAGCATTAGGAGTGTAATCTAAAAGTTGAACATTCATTTTCTTTTTTCCCATAATTATATAGCAATAATCATTTTAACTTTTTAGAAAATGTATGGATAGCGATTTGAAGCGTTTGGGCGGAAGTAGACAGAGAAAAGATTTTCCTTCATAATAAAATATATCCGAACATTTATCATTATTTTGCGTCTTAAAATATGGAAAAGGATTTCTTGGAGGAAAAAGACGAGATTTTGGTTCAAAGAAGCAAAAACGGCGACAAGGAGGCGTTTGACGCTTTGGTCCAACGCTATAGGCTTCCTTTATTTAGATTCGTCTATCACTGCATCCATAAACAGGAGGATGCAGAGGATATAACACAGGAATCGTTTGTCAAAGCATATCTTTCTTTATCCCAATTGAAGAATAATAGTCTTTTTAAAACCTGGCTTTTCAGAATAGCCCTTAACCTCATAAGGGACAATAAAAGGAATGAGAAAAAGAAACCCACTATATCGCTTGATTCATACATTGAAGAGGAAGGGAAAGACCCCGTCGCTGAAGCTGAATATGAAGATGGGTATGAAGAGGAAGCCGAAAGTGAGGATAATGAGCTTTTGGCACGGCTGAGAATGGAGATTTCCGCTTTGCCAATGGAGTTGAGAGAGGTTATTATCTTGCGGGATTTACAAGGTTTTTCCTATGAGGAAATAGCGAAAATGGTCGGTTGCCCGGTAGGAACGGTTAAATCCCGTCTCTTCTATGCTCGCCAAATCTTGCGGGAGAAACTGGCACCTTTATTAAAAGACGAGGAAGATGAAAAATGAGAAAAATGAACTGTAAAAAAGCGAGGATTCTCTGCTTGGAGTTGCTTGATGACAGGCTGAACGAAAGAGGGAAGAAGGCTTTGTTCTCTCATCTTTCGGCTTGTCCCGATTGCGCAAGCTTTTATAGGCAAACTAAAAAGGTTAAGCAGTTAATGGTTGCCCTTCCTACTCCTGAGCTTGACCCTTCCTTCAACACCATCGTTCGTTCTCGCATTGAGAGAAGAGAGAAGGAGCTTCCCCATCGCATTCCTTTCTTCCCTCTTAGAAGACGGTTAGCCCTTCTCATTATCCCTCTTGTGATGCTTGTTTTCTCTTTTGTCTTTTTCCTTCACAAGAAACCCGTCGAAAGCGAATTGCTTCGGCTTTATAGGCAGCAGCACTATATTTATACCTTGCAAAATCCGTTGATTTCCAACGATTCAGCGGTTAAAATGCTCTTGATTTCCGGACAAGAATGAAGAGGCTCGTTCTCGTTTTCACAATCTTAACTTTTGCTATATCCTCTTTTAGCCTTGATGCTTTTACTCTCCTTCGGCAATATTTGGAGAAGGAAAGAAAGGTAAGTTATGAAGCTAGGCAATCTTATCTTATTTACACCCATAGGGGATATATAAAATCGGAAGCTATTTTGAAGAAGGCCCAGGGTGGAAGAACTAGGTTAGAATTCGTCTCCCCTCCTTTTTATGGTTATGTAATGGTCTGGGGGAAGGAAGGCGGGATTGTAATTCCGCCAAGAAAAGGGCGAGCACCTTCCCATCTCGCAATCCCCACCGGGGATTTAATTGATATCCATTTGGACCTATTGTCCAAGAGCGCAAAGGTCAGCTTGGAGGGAGTGGAATACATTTTAGGGAGGCAAGCAAGGGTGTTTCTTATCAAGCCAGCTTATGTGAAAGGTGGTTATTTAAAGGTTTGGGTGGATAGTGAAACGGGAATCCGTCTTCGGACAGAGCGCTATTTTCCTACGGGTAAGCTCTTATCTTCTATATCTTTGCTTAACCTTCAAATTGGTCCACGATTCAAGAAAGAAGAGTTTATCATTCCACCTCAAAAGGTAAAACCGAGGGATTATTCCATTGAGGAATTAAAGGAAATCCTCCATTTTCGCCCCTTATTTCCTTCTCGCCTGCCCCGTGGTTATAAAATAGTTTACAAAAGCCCTATATTCGCTAAGGGGAGAGGAGGGGTGATAATCCATTTGACGGATGGCTTGAACCCCATAACGATATTAGAGATAGCGAAAAAACATAAATTACCACCTATGCCTTCCCCTTTTTCCCAAGAGGTCGTCTATATGACCGTTGGAAAGTATGGTGTCTATCTTACCGGTAATGTTGAAAAGGAAGTTTTGGAGGAAATAGGGCGTTCGCTTAAATGGGAAGAACAAGAGAAGTGAGGATAGGGAATATAAGGATTGGGGGAGGGAACCCGGTAGCAATTCAATCTATGACTCGCTCCCCCACAGGGGATGTGGAAAGGGTTGTTGAGGAGATTAAGAGGTTGGAGATGGCGGGTTGCGAGATAGTGAGGGTAGCGGTGCCTGATGAGGAGGCAGCGGAAGCCATTGAAGAAATTAAAAAAAGAATCTCCATACCATTAGTTGCTGACATCCATTTCAACTGGAGGCTTGCTTTGATAGCAATGGAGAAAGGGGTAGATAAGATAAGGATAAATCCGGGAACGATTGGGAGCAAGGAGGGGGTAAGGGAGATTGTGAGAATGGCGAGGGACAAAGGAGTGCCTATACGGATAGGTGTTAATGCAGGCTCTTTACCAAGAGATATCCGAAGAGAGCGAAAGCAATCCCTTGCCACCGCTATGGTTGAAGCGGCGCTTAGAGAGGTTGAGATACTTGAGGAGGAGGGTTTCCAGGATATAGTTGTTTCCCTTAAAGCCTTTGATATCCCAACAACGGTTGAGGCATATGAGAAATTTTCCCAGATGAGGGATTATCCATTGCATATTGGGATAACGGAGGCTGGTCCAATGCCCGAGGGGGCGATAAGGTCGGCGATAGGATTAGGTGTTCTTTTAAGCAAAGGGCTCGGAGATACCTTGAGGGTTTCTCTGACGGCGGATGGGGTGAAGGAGGTGGAGGTTGCTTGGGAGATATTGGGCAGCCTTAATTTAAGAAAGAGGGGATTTATAATTGTTTCCTGTCCGATGTGTGCACGATGCACAGTGCCTTTGATTGACATAGCGGAGAGGGTAAGAGAGGAATTAAGAGGAATGCCTCCTCGTCCATTGAAAGTGGCGATTATGGGATGCGAGGTAAATGGGCCGGGAGAGGCGAGGGATGCTGATATTGGAGTGGCATTTGGCAAAACCGGAGCTGTTCTTTTTCTTAAAGGTAGAGCCATAAAGACTATCCCATCTTCGGAAGCGATAAAAGTTTTGCTTGAGGAAATAAAGAAGATTTAGTTAGTATGGGGTAAGGCTTTGTTGAACAAATCGAATAAAAACATATTTTCCTTAATTTCTTTAAATCTTGAACAAATCTTAGTTAGCATAAAAGAAGTCTTTTTATACGATTTATGCAACAAAACCTATTTTTCCTATTGTTAGCAGTTGATAGTGAGAAATAAATGGTCATTTTCTTCTTTTTCGGAATTATTCAACAATGCCTGGGGTAAAAGTGGGGGCGACCCCATTTGGGTCGCCCCCACACTTTCCTTTTTAAAGATTTTTACCTGTTATTAAGGAGCTGGTGTTCTTCCACCAGCTGGTGGTGCCACTACTGTTCCCACAGTCCTGCCCGGCTCCTCTATAATGCGAGGAGTAAGGAATATCAACAGCTCGCTCTCAGTTGTCGTCTGGGTCTGTCCTTTGAACAAACCACCGATAAGAGGCAAGTCTGAAAGGAAGGGAACCTTTACATTCTGCGTGCTGATGTTCTTCCGCACAAGCCCGCCGATAACCAAAGTCTCACCGCTCATTACCCTTGCTATCGTATCCATATCCCTCGTGCTGGTTTGTGGTAAGCTTCCCGTTGGACCAGTGACGAATCCTACAACCTCGGAAACACTGGGGGTTATGTAACAGGTGACAGAGCCGTCGCCGTTCACCGTGGGAACGACGGTTAGGTAAGTTCCAACACTTATAACATCTGGAACCCAGGTTGTTTGTGTCCCACCGAACTGGGTCAAGGTTGTCTCGGGATACCAATAAGGAATATCCTGGGTAACCGAGATATATGCGGGGTAGTTATTGTAGGTAGTGACACGAGGAGCATTGACCAATCTTGCTTTCCCCTCTTTCATAAGGGCGGCGAGTTGCACTCTTACACGAGGAGTGGTGTAACCGATAACCAAGGTTGCACCAGTTCCTGGGGACATACCTTGTCCCACAACGGTCGTCTCGTTATTGGTTAGGAACCAATCTATCCCCAAGCTCTTCGTAACATCCGTGCTTATCTCCACGAACTCCGCTGTGATCTCAACTTGGCGGGGCGGGACATCTAATAATTGGAGTAATTTCTTGAACTGTTCTATTCCTTCCGGGGTGCCGATAACGATGAGCGCGTTGTCGGGTTCATAAGGAATGATATTGTAGACGCCCGGAATTAAGCCGAGGAGACCATAACCATAGCCAGCTCCTCCAACGCCGCCCACACCAGGAGCATAGCCACCCACGCCTGGGGCAACTCCTCCCATACCTGGGGCAATCCCTCCCATACCCGGGGCAACTCCACCCGGAGCGAATCCACCGGGTGCAAAACCGCCGATACCACCAGGGAAGCCACCGATGCCGCCGCCGAAGCCCCCCATTCGTCCAAATTGAGCGAATCCGCCCTGTATAGGTGAGCTCTCCGTTTCTCCCTTAGAGCGTCCGAAGGAGGGAGCGAGTGGACCTCTTCCTTTTCTTTCCATTCCTTGGAGAAGGGCAAATGGTCGGCGTGGAGCGGATGCTCCTAATAAGGCGGCGATATCCCTTGGATGGGCATATTTCAAAACGAATTTCTCGGATTCAATCCTCGTGGGAGCCGGGGGAGTGGAGGGTGGTGGGGAAGAGGGCTGTTGAATTGTTTCCTGGGGGGTGGTTTTCTCTTTAGGTTCTTCTTTGGGGGGTTCAGCGCTAATCACATAAACATCGCCTTCTTTATACCAATAAAGTCCATTTGCTTTAACGATGTTTTGTAATGCATCTTCCAAAGGGACATCGTATAGCGTAGCGGTTATCTTCTTGTTTATTTTGTCCCTATCAGCGATGATGATGTTCGCTTTGCTTTCCTTCATCAGGATTCGCACCACATCGCAAAGGTCAGCGTCCTGTACTTCTAATGTTACGAGGTTCTTCTCTGTCTCGCCTGAAGGTGTTTCCTCCTTCGCTAACAACTTATTCGGTAAAGCTGTGAAAAAAAGGAGCGCTACAACAAGGAAAGCGCCCCGCCTTAGAAAAGAGTGCATAAGAATCACCCTCCCTTTCAGGTTAAAGAATCAACTACTTGCTTTATGATAATAGGTTTGCAAGGCTTAAGCAAGGGGAAATTCAATAGCGTATGGCTCCGCCTCTGCCACCATAGCCACCGGTATAACCACCTCTGCCACCATAGCCACCGGTATAACCACCTCTGCCACCATAGCCACCGGTATAACC
>JBMFMH010000002.1:0-55112 GCA_049970775.1 bacterium
ACACCTGCTTTTATCCTCATCTAATGATTCCAATATCTTTTTGAAATTTTTCAGCATTTTTAAGCTGTTTCGTGAGGAAATGCGCAGCATTTCCTGCGAGTGGCACAAGCGAAGCGCGGTGACAGCTCTACCATTATGCCTTCTACCCAATCTCTCCTTTGACGCTGTAAATTCCTCATCTTTACCCAGATGGCGGTGAAGTTCCTCACTCCCTCAAAGGCCAAGGGCAAATTCCCTGATAAGTCTGCTTTCCTTATTTTAAAAATTCGCATCATTTGAAACACTGCCATTTTGGGATTTACCAATTGTTGATTTTGTGTAAATAAATTATAAGATAAATATAGTTAAAAGAAACCCATAAGGAGGTAGAGCATATGCTTAAAACCAATGTTGATAGGTTGATTGAAACCTCCGTGAGAGGGGAGGTCATTCAACCTCGTGTTTGGCTACCCCAGATAAGTCATAAGGGCGAACCTCTATTTCTTCCCTCTACCGGTGGCATAACTTACAATGTGAAAATAGGGGATAGCGCCTTCGGTTGGGTCGGCGACCATATAGAGCCAGGGGTAACCATAAGGGCAAAGGACGAAAGTGAGAATTCGGCCCTCAACATCCTTGCCTGTATCGGAAATATAGCCAAGGTAGTAAGCGGCGATGCTAAAGGAGAAACCGGTTTCGTCACAGGAAAACATGGCGGGGCTGAGCACATCCTCGTTTACTTTCCTCCCTCTGTTTTGGAAAAGTTGAACATAGGAGACCAGGTTTTAGTAATGGCAAAAGGGCAAGGATTGAGAATCATCGGATGGGAAGATGTGTTCATCTGCAACATAGACCCTGGGCTTTTGGATAAGCTCAACATAGAGGAAAAGAATGGCAAGCTCATCGTCCCCGTTGTGGCTGAGGTGCCTGCTCACTTAATGGGTTCGGGGATAGGTTCAACCCAGGTTGTGAGGGGAGATTATGACATAATGACCGCAGATAGAAGAGAGATTGAAGCCTATGGATTACAAAACCTCCGCTTGGGAGATTTTGTGCTTTTACGGGATTGTGACAATACTTATGGAAGGGGATTTCTCAGAGGTGCTACTTCTGTGGGTGTAGTTATCCATAGCGATTGCGTATGGACGGGGCACGGTCCAGGGGTTACCGTTGTTATGTCCAGCAAAGAGGGGAAAATTGAGGGAAGGATAGATGAAAACGCAAACTTGGCGAACTACTTAAACATCGCCTCTATTTAAAATATCGCTTGAGACCGATGACCTTCCCTATTATCCGTAAGCGCTTCTCCCTTATATCCACGATTATAGGAGGATAAGATGGATTGAGGCTTTCCAACTTCACCTGGGTATCTTGTTTAATCACTTTCTTCACGGTTGTTTCAAATCCGTCTTCCGTCTCCAGAGAGACGACGGCGATGTCGCCGTTTTCAACATCGTCCTGCTGGCGAACGATTATGAAGTCCCCGTGCATTATCAATGGATACATACTATCGCCCGTGGCACGGAGTGAGAAAGTGGCTCCTGGATATTCATCCTCATAGATCAAGATGTAGCCGAGCAATTCTTCCAGAGCTTCGTAGGGTTTTCCGCAGGGGACCTCAGCAATAACTTTAAGCAACTTCATACCCCTCGGCAGGGAAGGGGAGAGCTTATCCCCTGGAGGATAGCCGAGACGAAGCAGAAGAGGGGTAGGGTCTATTCCCATCTGGGCTCCGATTTCCTGAAAAAGGGATAAGACATCTATTCCCAATACGGAAGCTATCGCTTCAATAGTGGAGCGGCGGGGGAATGTGAAGCCTCTCTCAAGGCGGGAAAGCACGCTTGCGGAGATGCCAGCTTGGGAGGAAAGGTCGCTTAGACGCATTCCTCTTTCCTCCCTTAAAATGCGCAGGCGTTCTCCTAAAATCCTTTTAAATCTACCAGTTATTTCTCTCACACTCATTTTTTCTCAGAGAAGGTGGGTCTATAAGCCAGGTTCTGTACCAGCCATTAGCTGGCGACGACCATTTATCTATGCGACCTACCCGAGGAGTCAGCGAGCAGCTTCCTTCTCCTCCTATTTGGTCTTGCTCCGGACGGGGTTTGCCTGGCCGGAAGGTCACCCTTCCGCCGGTGGGCTCTTACCCCACCATTGCACCCTTGCCCCTGCCCCTTTAAAGGGGCGGTGGGCGGTATGTTTCTGTGGCACTTTCCATAGCTTTCGCTATCTGGAGTTGCCTCCAGCGTCCCGCTCTACGGAGCCTGGACTTTCCTCGCCTCAAAGGCGCGGTCGTCCGACCCACCTTCTCCTATAATTAATTATAACGGTTTGATTATCCTTTTTCAAAAAACGCCTATTCCTCTTCCTCCTCTTCCTCGTCTATCTCAATATCCTCAAATTCCTCTTCCTCCTCTTCCTCCCAGCCAATCTCAAATTCCTCTATTGCTCCCCTTATCTTCTCCATCAAAACCTCCAACTCCGAATCGCTCAACAAGTTCTCCGCTACCAACTCCTCATACAACACATCCTCCACAACATCAAGGGCGTGTTCCACACCCTCAGCAAAACCTTCTTCGTAGAGATCCTTGTCTTCTTTCTCCATAGCTAAATTTTGGCACCTCCTATTGCTTTAATTTTTATTGTGATTATAATAATTATGCCTTTTTGAAAGAAGTCAAGTTTTGCAATTGCTCTTTTTAAATAATTGCGATGATGAGAATTAAAATCAAACATTTTTTTATCTTTTGGCTTTCCTTTGTATCAATATTAACCCCTAAAGAAGGGAGGGCAATAGCTATGAATTTTGAGGAAAAATTCCTCAATCCACCTAATGACGCTCGCATTCTCAAAATAGTGCATAGCCTCCCGGATAGCCCAGAACAACAAGATGTTCTCTTCTCTCAGCTTCTTGCGCAAGGATTCGGAGGAATCGTCTGTAATGTCTCCTTCGTTGATTACTTGGAAAGCGAGGAGAAGTGGAAAGCCTTCGTTCGTGGGGTAAAAAGGGCAAAGGAGCTGGGAATGGCGCTCTGGCTTTACGATGAAAAGGGTTACCCTTCGGGCACAGCGGGTGGATTGACCTTGAAAAATCATCCGGAATGGGAAGCGAGGGGTCTACTTTGTGTAGAGAGGGAAACGAAGGGCGGGGAAGATATAGCGCTTGAAGTGCCTCCGGGCAGACTGGTCTCCGCATTGGCTTTCCCAATAACAGAGACAGGAATAGATATAAAAGGCAAAGTAGATTTGAGAAGTAAAGTAAAAGATGGCAAATTATCCTGGAGAGCCCCAAGAGGAGATTGGCGCATTTTGATTATCAGTGAAGACCGCTTATACGAGAGAACCCACGCCGCGGTCAGTTTGGGCGACCGCCTTCCTTACATCAATTTGTTGATGCCTGAACCTACTCGCAAATTCATAGAATTAACTCACGAGAAATACGCAAAATACCTGGGGAATAATTTAGGGGAATATTTTATCGCTACTTTTACTGATGAACCCTCCCTTATGAGCTACTTTTTTCAACCCTCACCCTATCGTCCTCTCCCCTGGTCCGTGAACCTTCCATTGGAATTCAAGAGAAGGAGAGGTTATGAGCTTGAACCCTTTATACCACTTCTTTTCAGCGATGGCGAAGGGGCAGAGAAGGTAAGATATGATTTTTGGCAAACGGTAGGGGAACTTGTAGGGGAAAACTTCTTCGGGCAAATAAGAGATTGGTGCAGAGCGCATAACATCGCTTCCGGTGGGCACCTTCTAATGGAGGAAAGCTTAGTATCTCATATCCCTCTTTATGGCAATTTCTTTCTTTGTTTGAAATCCCTTGATGCCCCAAGCATAGATTGTTTGACCAGCATCCCTAACGAAGTTCCCTGGCGCATCGCTCGCTATGTGGGCAGCGTGCGTGATTTAAATAAAAATGCATATACAATGTGTGAAACCTCGGATTTCATCCAAGTTTACCGCCCTCAAGGGGATAATCGTCCAATAAGAGTTGTAACCGAAGAGGAAATCCGTGGAACCTGTAATCGCTTGATTTATGGAGGAGTGAATACTATCACGAGTTATTATACATTCACTAACTTATCAACGGAGCAAATCAAGAGATTGAACCTTTGGGTGGGGCGCTGCTGTGCTATGATGAGAGGTGGTCATCAAGTCTGCGATATCGCTGTGCTTTACCCAGTGGAAAGCTTGTGGGTTCATTTCCGTCCCGCAAGACAAGGAGCAACTGATTCCCACTTAGCCCAACGAATTGAGCAAACCTTTAATCAAATCTCTCAAACCCTCTACAACTCCAACAGGGATTTCCTTTACATAGATACGCCTACTTTGCTCGATGCATCCATTAAGGGTGATACCCTGTCTTACAAGGACCTCACTTGGCGGGTCCTCATACTGCCTTGTGTGGATACTTTGCCTTTAGAGGCTTGGAAGAAGCTGGAGAGCTATTGGAAGGAAGGAGGAGTAGTAATTGCAGTGGGGGCACTGCCCCAAAATAGCGAAGAAGAGTTTCCCTCTGCTTATGTCCAAAGTCTTTCCAAGGAATTATTCGGTGGAAAGGAGAAGTTGAGCATAAAGAAAAACAAGAAGGGAGGAGTGGCTATATATCTGCCCTTCGGGGCAGAGACCCTTCTCCCCCTGCTACTTGACAGAGTGATAGAAAAAGATGTAGAAATCAATGAACCATCAAATTTGCGGGTAACTCACAGAAGAATTGAGGGGTGGGATGTTTACTTCGTCATCAACGATAGCGATAAAACCTGCAAGCATTCGCTTCGTTTCCGAGGGAAAGGCGAAGTGAGAATACTGGACCCCGGTAGCGGTGAGATTCGGTCTCTTTCAGATGGAAAAGAAATAGAGATGGAATTCGCCCCTTACGATGCTAAATTCGTCCTATTCACCGATGTGGAAAAACCGAAAAGGCTTATGCCTTCTGGAAGCATATTATCTATGTTGCTTCTAAAGAGCCTTGATATCTCGGGAGAGAATTTAAATAAGGGCGAGTTCGTTGTCGGCGAATTGGAGAAAGGGGAAATAGAGGGGAAAGAGGCTTTTAAAATAAAGGGAAAACTCACAAGGAGCAACGAGGATTGCTTTGCGTTTATTTCCTTTCTCCTTACTGCTCCCACCGACTTAAGAGGAACAAGTCATTTGTTTTTCAAGGTCGCAATACCCCAGAGGCAAAGATTTCCCGCCCATCTGTTTGTTATCGTTAGGGATAAAGAAGGGAATGAAGCCATAGCTGATACAGGCATATTGCTCTCCGACGAAGGCGAAAGGGAGTTATTTATTTCTCGATCTAAATTTAATCCCGTGCCCTGGGGAGGAGGAAAACCTGTTGATTGGGAAGAAGTTACAGCGATAAGTATTGGTTGGGGAGGATATTATGGAGAGATAGGAGAAGAATTGCTCTTTTCCACCAGCCCTCCTTATGTTTTTTAAGCTTTCATATAAGTGAAATTTACTTGTTTTTAACCACAGGGAGAAGTATGTGGGAGGGATGTTCCTTGTCCATATAAATTGTGTTATGGGCTAACCTTCCTTCCGTCTGATTGCGGATTAATTTAGGCACATTTGGATTAGCCTCCCATCCCGGTGAACTGCTAGAAGTTATGTGTAGACGGACACGATGTCCCTTATTAAAGATTATGCTTGTTGACCAAAGGTCTATCTCAAAACGATAGATTTTGCCCGGCTTTAGCCATTTTGGCCGCTTATAGGATTCCCTGAAGCAGGCTCTTATGATTCCCTCACAGATATTGTATGAACGACCATCGGGATAGACATCACATAACCTTGCTAAAAAATCGGTATCTGGGGCATCACTTGACGCCCAGATTATCGCTTTGACCCTTCCTGTTACCTCCAAAGGTTCCCTCAAAGGCTCGCTTGTGAAAACTAAAACATCAGGTCGCTCCTCTATCTTTCGTTGGTCCATTGGTCCAGCAGGTATAGTTAATTGATAGCCACCGATTGTGGGAACAGGATTTTTTGGGTCATAAGTGTAGCTTAACTTTCCACCTATTGAGGGCTTATTCCATATGAGCTTCTTATCAGGATGTAGGTAAAGAGGGGTATATTCGGCTCTCACTGGTGGCCAGCTATCAGCTGTTCGCCACTCGTTGCCTGGTGCTTTAGGGTCGCTCAAATCGCCCATAACATAGTAAGTAACTGCCGGCTCCCTATCAACACCGTTGTCAACTCCTTTCAAATAATGGTCAAACCATTTCCAAGCATCATAGTAGGTTGTGGGTGGATTTTTAGCGTTTGGAAAAGTTAATTCGCCTGCTCTTTCACTGAAGACAGAATGTGTCCATGGACCCATAATGAGCTTTTGTTTTCCCCTTGCAGATGGACCACCTTTCCCTTGATAACCCAGAAAAGCGTTAATCGTTCCTTGAGCAAATATATCAAACCATCCACCGATGTGGACAGCGGGAGAATTTACATTTTGATACTTATCGCTTATGTCCATAGATTGCCAATAAATATCGTAGGTGGGATGTTTCCTGACGATGTCATAGGCGATGGGATTAAATCTCGCCAAGCGAAGCCAATCACCGTATAGAGATTTGCGAAATTCTCCACCAGTATAAACACCATCCTGATAAAGGCTTGGAGCACCAACCGTTATGTGCTGGGCTGTGATATATTTCACGCCAGTTCCTGCCAAAAGCAGTTGGGTTATTCCTAGGGCAGAACCACCCCAAGTGCCAATTTTCCCGTTGCACCATTTCTGTCTTATAATCCATTGAACCGTATCATATCCATCCTGCGCATCCTTCTCAAAGGGCAAATTTGCCCCCTCTGAGGCATATCTTCCCCTTGTATCTTGAATAACCATTGCATAACCTTTCTGGGCACCTTCCATCCCTATGGTTGATAGCGCATTTTTGTCGTAAGGTGTGCGAATGAGAATAACGGGGAAGGAACCATTGCCTTCCGGTAAATAGACATCAGTAGCAAGCCTCACCCTATCCCTCATAGGAACCATAAAACTCTCCTTGTTTGGAGAAGATTTAGCCGGCAGATAGACATAACTGATAACGAGCAACAAAACAAATGGAATGCAAAGACCTACCATCAAATTTTTTCTCATCATAATTTCCCTCCTTGCTACAATGCTAAAATTGAACTACAATTTGCGTCAAGGATATGTTAGCACCTATGAATCGCCGTCTGCTTCTCTTACTTGTTTTATACTTAATCCTCTTTGAAGGAGGCTGGGCTATGGCTAATTTAAAACAACAAATAGGAAAAACCATCAATTGGGCTGCCTTTTCCTTCGCTGGCGAGAGACCTTTTCCTCCTCCCTTGGAATTGAATTTGATAAGACAGGATTTTGCCCTTTTAAGCTTTGGAGAATCCTGTATGAACACGCCTTTGAAAATCGGCAGAACATCGTTTGCTCGGGGATTGGGAACTCACGCCAATAGCGAAATAAGGGTGAAGTTGCCGAAAGAAGCGGGCATCTTTAAGGCTTTCGTTGGTATTGACAATAACTTTGATACACAAGGATTCAGGGGGAGCGTCGTGTTCAGCGTGGAAATAGAAGGCAAGGAATTGATTAGAACTCCGGTTTTGAAGGGAGGAGATGAACCATATCCTATTGAGATAGCTATCCCTGAGGGAGCAAAAGAATTGATATTAAAAGTTGATAGCACTCCCGACGGACCAGGCTGGGACCAAGCCGACTGGGCAGACGCCCAAATCATCACTAAAAGTGGTAAGCTGATTTACCTTGATGAGGGGCAGAACGACCTCCTGCTTCTTGATAAATTCACTCCTCCCTTTTCCTTCATTTACAATGATATGCCATCCAGCAACCTCTTAACTCATTGGCATAAGGAGGTAAGGAAAAGAGAAGAAAATGAGAAGATAGTTTACGATGTTTCTTGGCTTGACCCTTCAACCCAATTAATGGTTAGCGCTGAGGTGAAAATATTCAAGGATTTCCCCGCTGTTGAGTGGGTGCTTTACTTTGAAAATAAAGGAGATACACCAACTCCCCTGATAAGGGATATTCAGGCTTTAGATGTAAACCTAGCAACTGGGAATCTTTACAAGGAAGGAATTCTTCATCAGCTTCATGGGGATTCCTGCGACGAGAACTCGTTCTTGCCGATTGATACTCCCATAAGAATGGGCGATAGTTTAAAAATCACGCCCACTGGTGGACGCCCCTCCTCAATAAGTGGTTTCCCTTTTATGAATTTCCAATATGGAGACAAGGGCATCATCCTTGCGATAGGTTGGACTGGTCAATGGGCTGTTTCCCTTGAACGCCCCCAAACATCAACCTGTGAGACTCTCTTAAGAGCAGGTATGGAGTTGACGAATTTAAAGCTTTTGCCAGGCGAAAGGATAAGAACACCTCGTATCCTCCTGATGCCTTGGCGAGGAGATAGATGGGAGGCTCATAATCTATTTAGAAAATTGTTGATTTCCCATTATGTGCCAAAGCTCAAGGGGAAAGCGCCAGAGCTTCCCATTGCCCTTCAAACATTTGACCGCTATAACTTCACTCTTCCTTATTGGGCAACTGAGAAAGGGCAGCTGGAAGCTGTGGAATCAGCTCATAAGTTAGGTTGTGATACATACTGGTTTGACGCCGGTTGGTTTGTAGGTGATTTCCCCAATGGTGTGGGGAATTGGTATCCGAAGCCTGATGCTTTCCCTCGTGGATTGAAGCCGATAAGCGACCTCTGCCATAAATACGGAATGAAGTTCGTCCTTTGGGTTGAACCGGAGAGGGTGGCGAAAGGAACGCAAATAGCGAAGGAGCATCCCGAATGGGTATTTGGTGGAGAGAATGGAGGCTTATTCAAGTTGAATGAACCGGAAGCGAGGAGATGGCTCACCGAGCTTCTCTCCAAGATAATAGAGGATTATGGTTTGGACATTTATCGCAATGACTTCAATATAGACCCTTTGCCATATTGGCGGGCAAACGATGAACCCGACCGGCAAGGAATAACGGAGATAAGATATGTTGAGGGTTTATATGAAATGTGGGATGAGCTATTGAGGAGACATCCAGGATTGATGATAGATAACTGCGCAAGCGGTGGTAGGAGAATAGATTTGGAAACACTTATGCGTTCTGTTCCTCTTTGGCGAAGTGATACCGGTTGTTCACCAGGGCATCCGGAATGGAATCAAAATCAAAGTATGGGCTTGGCACAGTTCATTCCACTCTTCACTGTTGGGATATGGTCGCCTGAACCATATGAGTTCAGGAGCGGTCAAACGGCGGGAGCTATCTGTGAGTTCCCTTATTTGGAAAAGGATTTTCAATGGGAATTAGCGAGGAAAATGATAGAGGAGGCACGGGAAAATAGGAAATATTGGCTCGGTGATTTTTACCCTTTAACCCCCGCAAGCAAATCACTGGAGCAGATAGTTGTATATCAATTTCATAGGCAGGACCTTAAGGAAGGAATCATCTATGCTTTTCGTCGTCCGGAGTGCGAATATATGGGAATAATAATCGCACCATATGCGTTGTCTTCATCTGCGACTTACGAATTTGAATTCATTGACGATTCCCTGAGGAGAAAAAGGCAAACGATTAAAGGTGAGGACCTTCTGAAAAAGGGCTTGGAGATTCGCCTTCCGATGAAGAGGAGCAGTTTAATAATCCGCTATAAAGAAAAATAACCTTTCATCGCCTACCATATTTGCGGACGAGCTCAAAATAATAAAGAGCGTTATCTATGGGGACATTGGGAGGGATATGATTCCCCACCGCCATTATGAAGCCCGGACACGGTTTCCCCTTCTCAAGACATCTCTTAACCTCTTTTTCTATATCCTCCTTAGTGCCAAATGTTAATACTCTACAATCAGCGTTGCCTACAATTATATGGGTCCGCCCGTATTTTTCCACGATGTAATCTAAATCAGTTAAGGGTTCAAAAATGAACCCATCAGCGCCCGCATCAGCTAAATCATCCACAAATTCTGTGAAATCCCCATCGGAGCAAAAGAGAACTTTAATCCCTCTTTCCTTTAGGGGCTGCCATAGCTTTTTATAGCGTGGGAAAATGTATTTTCTATACCAAGCAGGATGTATGAAAGCCCCTTCCGTCCAAACCATATCATCGTGGCAGATGAAAACCTTTATTTCAGTTTTAGCCCAAGCTTTTATATTTGCCAT
Organism: bacterium; assembly: GCA_049970775.1. Taxonomy (GTDB): domain Bacteria; phylum Armatimonadota; class JACIXR01; order JACIXR01; family JACIXR01; genus JACIXR01. The sequence continues at coordinate 10,139 of JBMFMH010000002.1, forward strand.
TGTGATCTCATAAAATCCCTCTAAAACATATTCGCCGAAACGCACGGGGTCGTAGCCAACCGCTAAGAGGAACATTTCCCAGCCAAAGGATTGTATACAGCCAGATACAAGGGTTTTGTAATAACCACCAGGAAGAACAAGACTTGGATATGCTTTTTGTCCTTCCTCCCAAACTTTTTGGAAGAAGCTCGCCCTTTCCTCAACATCGGGCAAACCATATTCCTCAACCGCATTGAAAGAAAGCACATCCTCCGGCGTCTTAAAAGGGCAATGTATAGTGTCACGATAATCAATTCCACCCTCAGCGTAAACGGCGTGTCCCATATCCGTTACCCTCCCCAACGCTCCCCAGTCAACCGGTCCATCGTGCGTGAACCAAAGAATATCATACTCCGCCCATTCATAGAAAGTTCTCCATGCCCTATAGCTTTCCTCAGGGTTTGCGCTTAGCGGGTCATATCCTGTGATATAACGAACCAAAGCTGTATGGTCGCAGTATTCAGTTCGTCCTACTCTCTCAGTCCATTCCAAATTGAGGATTTTCATCCCGATTTCTTGCGACATAAAAGTTTCTTTACCTCCTTTGAAAAAATCTTTTAAATTTTAATTCAAATGAAAAAGGCGTTCATCATTTTTCTTGTTCTCCTGTCCTTTCCCTTGCTTTCCAAAGAACTGGAGTTAAGGGGTATCTGGATGCAAGCGACCCAAATTAAGGATGAGAGGTCAGCGGAGCAAATAGCTGAGAGAATCGCATCAGCAAAGCTCAATGCTGTATTTGTTTTGGTGTTTTATTGGGGTGGTAAGAGCTACTTTAAAACAGACCTTTCTCCTTTGGTTTACAATTCCCAAAATGCAGACCTATTCGCCTATTTCATTGAGCAATGTCATAGAAGGGGGATAAAGGTTTATGCGAGGTTCTCAATCGGCAAAGAAGGAGGTCAAGGGGACGATGGCATCCTAATTAAAAATCCTGATTGGCAAATGGAGAATCAAGCGGGAGAAAGAATCAGATGGTTCGACCTTGGGAAAAAGGATGTGAGGGAATTTCAACTTAAACTTATCTCGGATTTATTGGAGAGATATCCCATTGATGGAATTCAACTTGATTACATTCGCTATCCTTCAAGGGACTACTGCTACTGTCGGGAATGCAGAGAGAATTTCAAGCGTCTTTACGGATTTGACCCGCTCTATACTTCTTGTAAGCTTCCCCGCAAATTCAAAATATCCACAACCCCTCTGCTTCATCCTACATCCTCAACGGCATTGGCTACCTTTGATAATGGCATACCGGCGATTACCCTGAGGCAGTTTAACTCTGGAACTCTCCTTTACTTTAATTTCACAATAAATTATTCGTCCGCTCCTCTTTTTCTTTATTCACTTGGGCAAGCTCTGACGACGAAAAAAGAAATCTTAATCATCGCCCCTGGCAAAGAGCTCGGTTATGAGGAAGAAAGCTATGGTTTTGTGATTAGCTTATTGAGGAAAGTGGGTTTACAATGGAGGATGATAAGGGATATCGCTCAGATTGACCCGAAAGAATCGCTAATCATCTTGCCCGGCTTGATTAGGGTAAGCGATGATTTAGGGGATAAGTTGAAGCAATTTCTCTTCTTGGGTGGTAGCTTGTTCGTCAGTGCGGGGCGAAAAGGAATAGAGGAAAGCAAGGTAAGTGAGACATTGATAGGGGTTAAGGACAAGGGGAGATATATGGTGGGAAACTATCTCATAATCCCAAAAACTGAAAATCCTTTGCTCCTGTTTTCCGAAGATGTGGAGAGCAAATGGGTTGAATATAGGAAGGAGATAATCACTTCTTTGGTTAAGGAGTTTTATGAAACCACGAAGAGAAAAAATCCCTCCCTTCTTCTCAGCGCTGCGGTATTTTATGATAAGGCAAGGGCGGAAAAAGTCCTTCAGGATTGGTATAAATGGCTTGAATTGGGGATAGTTGATTTCGTTGCTCCTATGGCTTATGTTGATGATAATCGTTTGATTTCCGCCTTGAGGGAATGGAAAAGTTATGACTCCAATCTTGAAAAAATAATCCCTGGTTTAAGAATTTATGAAATAAAGAACGGAAAGGAAGTCGCGCGGGATTTAAAGCAGGTGATGAGACAAATAGAAATTATTAAGAAAGAAGGGGCGAAAGGTTTCATCTTGTTTTCTCTCCCCTTCCTGACTGATGATTTATGCCAATATCTTGCTACCCTAGGTCTTGTTGCATAAATCCTATAAAAATACATTTGTTTAAAATCCTGTAAAGCTCTAACTACTTTTACTTCAAATAAAACGAAGAAAATTGCTAAAATATGGATAAATTCATTTCATTTTCCCATTTAATTTCCCTAATCATCACATTTCTTCAAATTTTTTCCTTTATCGCTCCAATTGTTGGTTGTAAACAGGGGGAATAGAAGCTATTTTCATCTCTTTCTGAATTATGCAACAAAACCCCACTCTATAGAAATACTCCCTGTTCAGAAGGTCTTAGCTCCTCACTGCATTCCTTTATTCTGCCGTTTTCCATAAATATGTAGTAATGGAAAAGATTGGGATTGAGGAGTGGCGTGTGGCTTATAACGAATATTTGGTCAAATCTTTCCGCTATTTCACCTTCCGTAATCACCCTAATTAACGCCTCTTTTCTCTGCTCATCAAAAGAGGAGAGAGGTTCGTCAAGGAAGAGGAAGGAAGGGGCTGTTCCTCTCTCCTGAGGAAGAGAGGCGAGGGCAAAGGAGAGGCGAAGGGCAAGGGACATTTGGTCTCTTGTTCCTCCACTGAAGATATTCTTATCCTTCCAATCTCCCGCTCTCTCATCAAATACCCTGATTTTGAAGGTCTCAGCGTCAAGGTCAACCTGCCGATATCTGTCATTGGTTATAAGAGGGAGGATACGCCACATATGGTCAATGGTGCGAGGGAGAATCTTCTGGGTTATATTTCTCCTCGCTGTCTCCAAAATCCTCACGCTCAGCTCCCTCACCTTATGTTCCCTCTTCAATTTCTCGTATTCCTCTCTACATTGTTCAAGAGGCGGTATATCACCTATTATCTGTTCCTTAAGTAGCTTTTTCTCCCTTTCTAATTGGATAAGTTCAGCCCTTTTCTCATTAAGGGTTCTGCTTATTTCCTCAAGTGGTGGGAGGTCGGAGGGGAACTCTCCTCCCAACTCTTTGAGCTTTTCATCTGCTTTCTCCTCCAATTTGCTTGCTTCCTCCCTCAAAGAATCTATCTTCTGCCTTTGGGCACCTAAACGGGATATCGCCGATTGCAGTCTTTCCTCAGGTCGTTCCCTCTCCAATTCGTCCATTCTCTTTTTCAATTTTATTCTCAACCTTTCCCATTCCTCAAAGGAAAAGATGTCCGAAACCTCGCCCTCAAAAACCTTTGCATCCTCTTTTATTTTTTCTCTTACCTCCTCTATTTCCCTACCCATCTCTTCCTTCTTCCTGTTTAATTCGCTTTCCTTTGAAATCAAATTCTCTAAGCTTCTGATTTCGCTATCAAGCTTTCCCAAATCTTTCGTTAAATCCTCCATTTCTAAAGATAGCCCATACCTTACCGCTATTTCCTTTATTTTCTCGCTCCTTTCGCTTATTATTTTCTCCGTCTTTTCCTGTCTCTGGACCACCTGCTCCCGAGTGGAAGTCTGGAAGTAAGGAGGAAAATTAACGAGTTCTCTTTCAATGCTACCCACTTCTATCTCCAATCTCCTGATTTCCGTTGACAGTTTTTCTTTTTCATTTTCCAACTTATTTTTCTCCTCTTCTTGCTTCACAAGCTCCCTTTCAATCCACTCTTCCTCTTCAGGAATCAACCCATAGCTTTCAAGTTGTCCCTTGATTTTCTCCCTCTCGTCAATATCAACCTTTCCAATTAATGGTTCTATTTTAGCGATTTTTATCAGGAGGTTTCCCCGTTTAATAAAGGCAACGATTCCACAGGCGAGGGGAAGGAGAGCAATTAAAGAGAGCCATTTCAATGGTGAGAGAATGAGCAGAAATAGAAGCACAGCGCTGCTTATCCCAGCAATACCACAGGTTTTATAAAAAGAAGCTCTCCCTTCCAGTTCCTTCTTTTTCTCTATATACGCCCTTTTCCCTTCTATATCCTTGAGCTTCTGCAGCAATTCCTTTATATTCTCTTTTTCCTTTATCTTCTCCTCTTTGGCTTTTAAATTTAACTCCAATATACTTTTCTTGCTTTCTACCTCCTCCAACTGGCTTTGCAATTGCATCCACTTCTTAATCTCATCCCTTAGCTGAAAGAGCTCCTTTAACTTCTTTAAAATATTGAGCAAGGTGCTTGCCTTTCTCCTTTTTTCTTTGATGGAGGGAAGACTTTCCTTAGCCCCTGCTACTACCTCAATCTCCTTGCCTATGCTTTCTAATGTTGCCTCTTTCTCTTTAAGCAGACGAAGCGAGGAAATCAAGTTATCAACCTTGTGCTCCTTGTTTCTCAATTTCTTTAGTTCATCCGCTTTTTTCTGCCAATTGTTCCTTTCCTCCTCAAGGACAGGTATTTTCTTCTCTTCCTCATCTGCTTTCTTCCTATTATCTTCCGCTTGGACTCGTAATTGTTTCACTTCCCAAAATCCTAAAAGTCTTTCATTACGGGAAATCTCTTCTTGGATTTCAGGGATTTTCTCCCCTATTTCCGCCAGCCGAACCTTCCGCTCCAAATCCTCTACTTGCCTCAAATCCTCCCTTTTCAAACTAAGCTCCTCCTCAATCGCTTGCATTCTATCCAAATTCAACAGCTTCATAACAGCGCTCTCCCTAGCAGACCTATCCATTCCTTCCAGCCTTTCCAAAGCCTTTTGTTCAACAAAACAAGAATTAAGAAGGGTATCAGCATCCAAATGGAGTTCCTCTTGTATTCTCCTATTGACTTCCCTAACGGTTGTCAACAATTCATTCCCGATACGAAGCTTCGCTACATTCGTTCTATTTCTCCTTATCCTCCGCTCCACTCTAAGCAAATCGTCGGCTAGCTCCAGTTCAAGATAAACAACCGCTTCATTCAGCCCATAACCTATTAACTCCTCCGTGCTTCTCGCTTGTAATGCCCTTCCGAAGAGTGCGAAGAAAACAGCTTCAAAAAGGGAGCTCTTACCCGCCTCATTGCTTCCTTGGATGAGAAATGTTCCCTTAGAAGGAAACCTAAGGTCTATCCCACGCAAGTGCTTAAATCCCTCAACAGCCAATCTCTTAATCCTCATTTCCTACCTAACCTCCCTCCACTTGGAGAGCGCCAAATCAAGAGCAGATTTAATAAGTTCCCTGTCCTCTTCAAGGCTCTCAGCGACGCTTTTGAGTTCCTCTTCAACACTCGTTGGACCATTATCTCTTCCCACATAACCAGCTCTCTTGAGCCTCAAACCTTGCCAATCAAAATCAAAGAAGAAGTTCATAGTGCTTCCTTCCCTGTAAATATGAACAAAGGGAATTTCCCTGAGGATATCGTTCTCTATTTCCCCCATCAACTTGCACTTCAACAGCTTTTCCGGATGGGAAACGCTCTTAATGCGAGATATTATATAATTTAGACGCTCATCCTTTGGTCTATGTTTGAACTCTTCGCAGTGAATTTCTAGGTTTTGCATAGGTTGAGCGGATATTTTTTTATAGCTAATCCTCGGCTTCTCCGCTATCTCAAGGAGATAAAAACCAGTTTCGTTTTTCTCCTCACCGAAATCAATCCTCTCTGTGGCGCCTGGTATGATGACGAGTTTGTTTCCTAAATCAAAGTGGAAATGAGGATGTAGGTGTCCAGCAATTAGGAGGTCAAAGGGAATGGCACGAAGGGTATGAAGGGAAACAACTGCGCCTTCATAATTCGGTGGCATCCTTCCTTCTATCGCATAGTGGAACATAAAGATACTGAAATCACTGTTTATAGAAGGGAACTGTAACTTCTCCAGGGGATTGCCATCCCTCACCCTTGGGTCGCAGGAAACCCCAGCTATGGTGATTCTCTTCCCCTTAACATCAATTACTTCCGTTTCAACTGAATATTGTTGCTTGAAAACTTTCACTGCACCGATAACATCCAAGAGATAGATACAAGGTGCGCCTCCTGCCTCATATCTTGCCTTAGGTATATCGTGGGTCCCGCCGATGAGAAACGACTTTATTCCTGCGGATTTCAATCTCATAAACTCGTTAAGGACAAATATCAGTTCTGAATAGCGCGGGTCAGGCATATCAAATATATCGCCTGCGTGGAGGAAGATATCAGCTTTCTCCTCAATTGCAAAGTCAACGATTTGCTTAAAAGCGTTTCTAAGATATTCCCGCCTCTTCTCAAGCTGTTCCGGTCTCATCTTCGCGTAGTAGGCGTTAAGGTGCGTGTCGGCACAGATGACGATTTTCACCGCTTCAGACACCAAAATCCATCTCCCCTAATTCATCATCAATGAATGTTTTTCTCGTTGCCTTATCGGATATCGCCCTCTTTAGCTCCTGAACGATGTCAACATCGGCGCCACCCTCAGCTGATTCTCTTCTACCAACCTTAATCATAACGGGCACCCTCGTAAGCTCTCCCAGAACGACCGCTTCCCCAGTATTCAAGCCCGGCAAATCAGCGAGAAGGGCTTCGGAAATGTTCTCGGAAGCCATACGAACTGCCTTCTGGTCCTCGGGATTGGTAAGTTTCATTATTATCTGGCTTCCGCATTGGGAGAGAGTATCTTGGTTAATCTTATAAGGACGCTGGGTTATAACCACGAGGAACACCTTGAATTTTCGTCCTTCCGCAGCGATTTTATTTATTATCTCGGCGCATCTGCTCGGTTTTCCTCTTCCGGGAACGAAGTTATGCGCCTCCTCAAGGAATACGAACAAAGGTCTTGGCAACTGTCCAAGCACCGCTTTTTCCCATATCCCTCTCAGCGTCCTATCAACGACTATCTCCATTGCCCTTTGCTGTAAACCGGCGAGGTCTATTACCGAGAGGGTTTGGGGAGAAATTATCTCGTCCAAGGGGAGGTCTTTATCGCCCCATATCTCCAAGGAGGCGAGACGGTCAACATAAGGCTTTACCCTCCTTAGTTCCTCATAGGAGGGAGCCGAGCCCTTATCCTTCTTCTTTTTCGCCTTGTTTTGCATCTCAGCGGTAATCCCCTCAAGCATCTCCTCGTTTACATCCTCAGCGATTTCCTCAAGCTCGCCTCCTAAATCATCTGAGCCCAACATTTCCTCAACCGCTTCCTTGAGCATTTGAGGGGTAAAATAGGGGCTTTGCTTTTTTAAGATGTTGAACAATATTGTTAAAGTATCCCTTATGCGAGTCCAGCTCTCTGGAATTTGTGCTATTTCAAATATATCCTCATCCTCCAAGGTCCAAAATCTTATGGTGTATTCCTCACTTCCACCGATTTTGTCGTCGCTATACCTTCTTTCCGCTTTTAGGGGGACCCTATATACTCTAACGAAATGGGAGAAGGGGGTTCTCCTTCCATCAGGAGTTAAACGCATCATAACATAATCAGAGTTTGGGTCAAAAACAAGAATAGTTGCCCCGAGTTTCAATAGGTTTTCCAAGAGAAGACCAGCGAGGTAGGATTTTCCAGCGCCCGTTTGAGCGATTATAGCGAGGTGTCTTCTCAAGCCATTGGGGTTCAACACCACCTCAACGCCTTCCCTATTAATCAGGTTTCCAATTGGGATGCCGTATTCCACATCTTTGGAGAAGAAGTTGCGAAGGAAATCATCAGAGGCAAGGTAAACGGGCTGACCGGGAAGGGGGGTATGGCGAGGCAATTTAACCGTTCCCTCAGGGGTAAGATAGCCCAATACATCGGCTGTTCCGATTATCTTTGGGCGAGGGGCAATTCCCTCCAAAATAGCCCTCGTTTCCTCAAATGTCAGTTCTTCTCCCAATATCTGAGATGCCACCTGAAGGCGGCTAACTTGAGCGAGGACATCAACTCGTTGAAGCCCAGGCTCAATTGCAGGGACATCCCTCACAACGAGATATTCAAGGCGAGGCGGGCAAATGCTCGGTTCAGTAACAAAGTTGAACCTTTGGGTTTCCACATTCCCAACTATATATCCCACTGGTTCATAGCTTTTCACAACCTCCATTTTCCTTTTAAAACCTCCTTCCGAATCTCGTATCCACTTTGCTCCTTCGTATGGGAAGCCTCGTGAGCTCCCTTAGGAGGGTAAGATAAACATCCTGGTCCCTATCCCTTAGGATAATCTCGTTATGGGCAGCGTAGAGAAGAGTTTGATAGACATTGAACCCTCCATGGGAGGAAAGAAGCACGGAAAGGATTGGATAAATTAGTTCCTCATCCCGTATAGTTATCTCCTTTAATTCCTCTTCATCAGCCTTTATTCCAAGGGAGGAGGAAAGAACATCAACCCTATACACTTCATCGCCCTCCTCAAAGCGGATGTAGAAAATGACGACTGAGAGGAAAGGGAGTACTTTTTCAAGGCGGGAAGAAACCTCCTCACTCTTAGGGGAGGAAATAGAATCAAGGAAATCCCTTTTCACTCTCTCCCAGTCCCAGGGTTGAGGGATGACATAAGGACCAACGAGAAGGGGAGTTGAAAAACCGACGCCTTCCGTCCAAAAGGAGAAAACCTCCAAATCCGTTATATCGGTTTCCTTGTTCAATAACAGTCTCGGATAGAAGTGTCCCCGGCTCGTTTTGGATATCCCGATGAGCTTTATGTTGTATTGCATAGTAGCTTCAAGGAGGGAGAGGAAAGCTTCCAGCGCTCTCAGGGGCATATCCTCCAGTCCCTCCGGCATCCGCTGAGCGAACCTCGCCCAGCTAAGAAGGACGAGTGGTATGTAAAGGCTTCCATCAAGGAAGAGGAAGGAATTGCTGATTCTTTCTTTATAATCGCCACCGATTTTCCACTCCAACCACTGGCGGTGCACTTGATGAAACCTTTCCACATCAACCTTTTGGGTATCCCTGAAAGCCTCCACATCCACTTCCACTTCCCTCCAATCCTTCCCTTGGAGAAGCGCCTGCACTATTGAAATGTATCTTCCACCCTGAACGGCAAGGCAAGCATTTGAACCATCTATTGCGTAAAGGGGAGAGTCGCAGGAGGGGAGAAGCTCGGGGAGGGGATGCCAAAAACGGGCGACCTCTTTTTTCAAGAAGGATTCATCTTCATTTCTTGGCTCACGCATAAAAAGGGTGTAGAGTTTGTCTTTCTTGATATTTATATTCTCGGCGAACTTATTAGGGTAGCAGGGCAAGGCTTCCCTCCTTTTTTAAAAAATTATATTTCCATACTCTTTCTCTGTCAAAGAGGGGTAAGATTACATACTATAGTCTATACTTATTCTTTCGCCTAAGGAAAGATGTTACTTTAGTTCTGGTATCTTTTATAACGAGGGGATTTTAAAGGATAATTAACTCTTTGGGAAATTTGGTCAAATTGCGGGAGGAATCCTTACTTATAACTACCATATCCTCTATCCTCACGCCACCAAGCCCCTCAATATAAACACCGGGCTCCACCGTCACCACCGTCGACGAACGAAGCTTTTCCTTGCTTCCAGGAGCTAATGAGGGAATTTCGTGAACTTCTCTTCCCACTCCGTGTCCCAAGGAGTGGGTGAAATGCTCCCCATAACCCTTTTCCTTTAAGCTTTCCCTTGCCAAACTATCAGCCTCCTCGCCTCTCATTCCCGCTTTTATCTTCTCTATGACAAGGTTCTGCGCCTCTAATACCGCCTCATATATCTTTAGTATTTCTTCATCAGGCTTTCCGAAGAAAAACACCCTCGTGATATCCGAGCAGTAGCCGTCAATCCTCGCGCCGGTATCTATAAGGATTACATCACCTCTTTTCAATTTCCTATTCCCAGGCTTAGCGTGGGGAAGGGCGCTCCTTTCCCCGAAAGCAACGATGCTCTCAAAAGCCATTTCTCCACCTTCTCTTTTGATAAAAAACTCCAACTCCTCCGCTAAATCCCTCTCGCTCATCCCCTCTTTAATAATACCAAGGCAATGGGAAATCGCTTCCTCGCTTAACCGCAAGGCTCTTTCCATCCTCTCTAACTCCCACTCATTTTTAATCATTCTTTCCCTCTCCACAATCTCGCTTAAAGGAACAAAAGAAGTTCCCTTCGCTTTTCTCCGCAGAAACCTGTATACACGATAGCTCATATGAGCTTCTTCAAAACCAAGCCTTTTAATTCCCCTGTTTTTCACGAACTCGCCAACGGTCTCCCAAAAGGAACCCTTCGCAAGCACAATCTCGCAGTCCTTCGCCTCCTCCTTTGCCTGTATATAGTACCTACCATCAACGAAAAGGAAGTTCCCATCGCCCAAGAGGAGAGCGCCCAGGGAACCATAGAACCCGCAAAGATAGGCTATATTTTCCTTTTGGATTACAAGGAATGCATCGACTTTTTTCCTCTTCAACGCTTCCAAAACTTTGCGACTTTGCATTTTTATTTCTCCTCCAAGAACATCTTCATCGCTTGCAGGGCAAGGATATAGCTAGCGCCTCCGAAACCATAGATTCCTCCAATGCATACGGGAGCGATAACAGAATGGCGCCTGAACTCCTCCCGTGAATGGATGTTTGAGAGATGAACCTCTATCGTGGGCAATCTCACGCTTGCTATAGCATCCCTTATGGCGAAACTGTAATGGGTATAAGCACCGGGATTCAAGATAATCCCTTGGACTTGCCCCAATGCGGAATGGATTTCCTCTATTATTTCTTTTTCCCCATTGTATTGGACTATCTTCACTTCCATACCCAGCTTTTTCGCTTCTTCTTCAATATGCCTGTTTATATCCTGAAGGCTTTGTCTTCCATAGACCTCCGGTTCCCTTGTTCCCAAGAGGTTCAGATTGGGTCCGTGAATGACGAGGATTTTCATTTATACACCTCCTCTTAGAGTTGATTTTACCACATTCAACCAGGCTTGTCGCCATAAATCAAGCGAAAAGTTCTCTAAAACTTGTTTTCTTTGCCACTCCCCTAACTCTTCTCTTTTAGGATAAATTTCCAAGATCTTCTCAGCAAGAGAGATGGGATTGGGTTGGCATTTGACTGTTGGAAGGTCAGCTAAGCCACCGATGGAGGTGGATATCGTCGCAACACCGCTTGCCATTGCCTCCAAGGCGGATAGGGAAGTTCCCTCCCCGAATAGGGAAGGAATAAGACAAATTCCAGCTCTGTGATATAGCAACCGCATATCCTCCCAGGCTATGTGCCCTAAAAAACGCACCCTGCCCTTAAGTCCAAGCTCATCCGTTATCTTAAACAAGCTTAGGGCATAACCAGGGTCGCCTAAGCCACCCGCAACAAGAAGACGAACGGAGGGAATGTCTCTTCTTATTAATGAAAAAGCTTGAATAGCGAGATGAACCCCACGGGAGAAATAGAGATTACGAGGAACTATGATGTCCATTCCTGCTCTTTCTTGGGGAGGAGAGAAAAAAGATGTATCAACGCAATTGGGTATAAGCCAACGGGAGGGAAGAACTTGGGAGAACATTTTCTCCCCTGGGGAAATATTGATGCCCATTTCCCGGAGGAAAAAGGAATCATTAGCTACAAAGGCGCTTGATTTCTCAAAGGCGAATTTTGCGAACCATTTTTTGATTTTGCTCGCCGTAGAGCGAGGGAAATCATCCCACACAACACCATGCGAGATGACGATTGTTCTTGGATGCCATCTCAAGGGGAAGAAATAAGGGGAGTAATGGATAAGGAGGAGGTTATATTTTGAAAAACGCGGTGCTTGGAGTGCTACGAATAGGGGCACCAGCCAGAAACTATGCCCTTTTAATCTGGGTAGGGGTGGATAGGAATGGATATAATGAGGAATATGTTTTTCCCATTTTTGGAAGACCTCCTGCTCATATCCTTCATTTGCTAACAGCTTGAATAAATTGTCAAGATAGACATCCGCTCCTCCTCTGATGGGGTAATAAGAGTAAGTTATGTGAGCGATTCTTACGCTCATTTGCTTAAAGCTCGGGATAATTCGTTTAGGGCTGTGAGGGTAGGGGATTTATTAAAGGGTATTTTTAGCTCTTGAAGGATGGGAATGAAGTCGCTTTTTTCATCGGCGACGAGGAGCATTCCCTTGCCTAAACTCATTGCTATGGAAGATAACGAGAAAAGGAGAGAAAATCCCTTAGTGAGCATTGATTAAATTTTAAAACTACCAAATTAAAGAGGCAAGCGATTCTCGAGTTTGTTGACAGGGATGAAAGTAGGTCTATAATAGTTTTTAAAAAAGGAGGAATTTAATATGCGGCGTCTTGTAATTATCGTTGTCAGCCTCTTGATTGCCATTGCTCTAATCGGGATAGGCATCTGGTATTCCCGAGGCGGCAAGAAACAAAAGCCTTTAATCGGTGTGAGCCTGTTAACGAAACAGCATGTATTTTATAGGGATTTAGAACAAGGGATGAGGGAAGAAGCGAAGAAGATGAATGTTGATTTAGCGATAGAATCGGCAGAATTTGATAACGCTCAACAAACAACGCAAGTGGAAAACTTCATAACTATGGGCGTTGATGCAATCATCCTTTGTCCCGCTGATTCGGAGGGAATAGTGCAGGCAGTTAAATCGGCAAATAAGGCCGGTGTTCCCGTCTTCACCGCCGATATAGCTGCTAAAGGAGGAGATGTGGTCTGCCATATAGCTTCCAATAATGTTCAAGGTGGAAGGTTAGCAGGTGCTTATCTCGCCAAACTGCTTCACGGCAAAGGAAACATCGTGATAATAGACCATCCAGTTGTAACCTCGGTTCAGGAAAGAGTAAAAGGGTTCTTGGAGGAGATAAAGAAATATCCTGGCATAAAGGTGATAGCTCGCCAGTCGGGGGAAGGGCAGAAAGATAAAGCTATGGCAGTGATGGAGAACCTTCTTCAAGCCTATCCAAATATAGACGCTGTGTTCGCTATTAACGATGATTCCGCTCTTGGTGCCTTATCAGCGATAAGGGGAAGCAAACTGCCAAATAAGGACAAAATCATAATCGTGGGCTACGATGCCACTCCGGAGGCTTGCAAAGCAATCCTAAATAAAACGAACCTCAAAGCGGATGTAATCCAGTATCCCAAGAAAATCGGGCAGAAAGTGGTGGAGATAGCGGCTAAATACTTGGAGGCAAAAAGGAAAGGAGAAAAGCTCAACATCCCCAAAGTGATTTACATAGATGTCGGTATCGTTGATAACTCTCAGCCTGAACTTCTTAAATCCTTAGCTCAAGGAGGATGAGATATGCCCGTCCTTGAAATGAAGGGGATAACCAAGCAATTTCCCGGTGTATTAGCGCTTGATAATGTTAACTTTGAGGTAGAGAGAGGGGAGGTTCATGCCCTCGTAGGGGAGAATGGGGCAGGGAAGTCCACCCTCTTAAAGATTCTCGCTGGTGCATTGACGATGGATAAAGGAGAGATATTAATTAATGGGAAGCCCATTCGCTTTCATTCCCCTTTGGATGCGATACAGGCGGGAATAGCGGTCATTTATCAGGAGTTCAACCTCGTTCCCTACCTCTCAGCTGGTGAGAATATTTTCCTCGGCAGGGAACCAAGAAGGTTCAATGGCTTCGTTGATTTCAAGAAGCTTCATTCCGATGCCCAGCGAATACTTGACAGAATTGGCGCGAACTTTAGCTCTCGCACCCTTGTCTCCCAGCTTTCCGTAGCACAACAACAAATGACGGAAATCGCCAAAGCTCTATCCCAGAACGCCCAAATTATCGCAATGGATGAGCCTACATCAGCTCTTACCGATAGGGAAGTTGCCCATCTGTTTGATATCATCAAAAGCCTGAAAGAGGAAGGAGTAGCGATAATCTTCGTTTCCCATCGTTTAGAGGAGATTTTCCAAATAGCAGAGCGAATCACCGTTTTGCGGGATGGGAAATATGTGGGAACGAAACGGATAGAGGAAACGAATAGAGACGAGGTCATCGCTATGATGGTGGGCAGAGAGATTAAGGAGAAGATACCAAAGCGACCAGCTAAAATTGGAGAAGAGATATTGAGAGTGGAAGGATTAACTCGTGAGGGGGTTTTTAGGGATATTTCCTTTACTCTCCATAAAGGGGAGGTATTGGGATTGGCGGGGTTAGTAGGAGCGGGCAGGACGGAGATAGCTCGTGCGATATTCGGCGCTGACCCAATAGATAGAGGGAAGATTTACCTTGAGGGCAAGGAGGTGCGAATTCGCAGTCCACAAGATGCAATCAAATTAGGAATAGGGCTTCTGACGGAGGATAGGAAGCGATATGGACTCGTCCTTCCTATGACTGTTCGGGAGAACACCACTCTTGCTAATCTAGTGGAAGTAGCTATGCGAGGTTTCATAAACTTCTCCAAAGAAAGAGGGGTCGCGCGCAGATTGGTTGAGGATTTGGATATAAGGACTCCATCAATAGAGCAAATTGCCAGAAACCTCTCTGGAGGAAATCAACAGAAGCTTGTATTAGCAAAATGGCTCTTCACCAAGTGCAAGGTCCTCATATTTGATGAACCTACGAGAGGGATAGATGTGGGAGCGAAAGTGGAGATATACGAGTTGATGAATCAGTTGGCGGAGAAAGGGGTGGGGATAATTATGATTTCCTCTGAGCTTCCCGAGATTTTGGGAATGAGCGACCGCATTCTCGTCATTCACGAGGGAAGGATAACAGGAGAACTAAGGAGGGAAGAAGCAACGCAGGAGAGGGTTATGCATCTTGCAACAGGTGGGAGCCTTGCCTCCTGAAAAACAAGCTTCCACCCGTCTTTCCTTGACCGCTTCCTTCGCCAATTTGCTCCTTCGCTACGGCATCCCTCTTTTCATCATCCTTATCTCAATATATTTCTCTATCGCCGCCCCCAAATTCTTAACAATTGATAATTTCCTGAATGTTTTGAGGCAGATTTCCATAAATACGATTGTGGCTCTCGGAATGACATTTGTGATAATAACAGCGGGAATAGACCTCTCCGTTGGCTCAATTGTTGCCCTCGCAGCGGTAATCTGCACCGGGGTTATGAAAAACGGCATCACCATTTCCCATTTTACCCTTTTACCTCCGCCCTCTGTGGCAGTAGGCGTTCCCTTGGGTATTCTCATAGGTCTGCTTCTTGGCGCCTTCCTCGGCGCTTTCAACGGTTTCTTCATCACCCGCTTCAATATTCCTCCCTTCGTTGTTACCCTCGCAATGATGACGATTGCAAGAGGCCTAGCTTTCATTTACACTGGCGGTTTCCCCGTTCCCGAGCTTCCCGAACCTTTCGTTAATTTAGGCACTGGATACATTGGGAGCATTCCCGTGCCCGTTGTGATTATGATTATCCTTGCCTTTACTACCCATTACATTCTCACGAGAACCACTTTTGGACGCTATGTTTTCGCTATCGGAGGAAACGAGGAAGCAGCAAGGCTATCGGGAATTAACATAAATAGAGTTAAACTTTTAGTCTACACCTTAAGCGGTTTTCTCGCTGCCCTTGCGGGGATTATCCTTGCTGCTCGCCTTGGTTCAGGCGACCCGAAAACGGGATATATGTATGAGCTGAACGCAATCGCAGCGGTTGTTTTGGGTGGAACGAGCCTATCCGGTGGAAAGGGCACCATTGGAGGAACTTTCCTCGGTGCGCTTTTGATAGGTATAATTGATAACGGTTTAGTTCTTATGCGTGTTTCCACTTTCTATCAATATGTCGTCAAGGGAGGAATCATACTCGCCGCCGTCCTCTTGGATAGAATAAAGGAAATGCGCAGAGCCTGAAAAATTTCGCTCTTCAATACAAGTTTTTGGTGAAATTTTTGCTATAATTGGTAAGTAGAGAATAGGTAACTGAAGTTGAGATAGAGGAAATATTCTTGTGATATGGTCTAAAGGGAAGCGCTATAATGTTGCGTAATTCCAAAAAAGGAGAACAGCTTTCATTCCTCCCTATTCACCACCAACAAATGGAGCAATAACGAAAAAAAGAAAGATTAGGAAAATTAAATGGAAAAATGAAAAGGATTTATCGATTTTTTGGAATTTTTTTATAGGATTTATGCAACAAAACCATAAACAGTGAAAATTTGATGACGAGCTTCAGGGAATTCGTCCTCGTTTGTGAAAAAATAGAAAAAGAAAGTGGTAAGAAGGAAAAGGCGAGACTGATAGGGGAATTTCTTCAACAGCTCTCCCCTATTGAAGCTAAAATCATTTCCTATCTTTTCCTCGGCCGCTTTCCGGCGGGAAAAAGAATATTTGTTTCCTGGAACACACTCATTGATGTCCTCGGCGATATGTTCCCCATTTCACCGGAAGAGATGGCAAAGATAACTGAAAATGCGCTTGATGTAGGAGACATCGTTGAGGGGATATATAAGCGATGGGATAGATACACTTCCAAGGGGTTAAGCATTCAAGAGGTATACGAGCATCTTGAAGGATTGGCTGTTCTTGAGGGAAAAGGCGCTATGCAGAAAAGGAAAGCTGTATTGAAAAGACTTTTAGCGAGTATGGATGAGCTTGAAGCGAAATACCTCGCTAAAGTCATAGTGGGAGAAATGAGAATTGGGGTGAAAGAAGGAATGATTCTGGAGGGATTAGCCAGCGCTGTTGGACTTCCCCTTAATGAAATAAGGAAGGGTTTTCTCCTTTTAGGTGATATAGGGGAGACGGTTCGGGCTTTTATAGAGAAAAAGGAAAAAACCTTGAAATCTACCTCCCTTACCCCTTTTAAACCTCTTCAGCCAATGCTTGCTCAGATGGCGTATTCCTTAAAGGAAGCTTTTGAGGAAATAGGGGATGAATTGGCACTTGAGTTCAAATATGATGGAGCAAGAGTGCAGATACATAAGGAAAAAGACAAGGTTATGATTTTCTCCCGCCGCCTGAACGATTTGACGCCTTCCCTCCCGGAGGTAGTGGAGGAAGTGAAAAGGGAGATAAAAGGAGATGTTATTTTGGAAGGGGAAGTAGTGGCTATAAAAGAGGGTAGGTTCCTCCCCTTTCAAGATATCCTTAGAAGGATAACGAGAAGGAAGGAAATAGAAAAGATACGGGGAGAAATCCCTTTAAAGCTCTTCCTGTTTGATTGTCTATATTTGGATGGTGAGTCCTTGTTGGATATCCCTTATGAGGAAAGATGGAAAAGATTAGAGGAAGTAGCGGGAGGAATTTCTCTTGCGGAAAGGATTTTACCGAGAAGCCTGGAGGAAGGAGAGCGCTTCCTACGGAAAGCCTTGGAAATGGGTGCCGAGGGAGTTATGGTTAAGGCTTTGAAAGGGATATATACCCCGGGAAGCAGGGGGAAACTCTGGCTTAAAGTGAAAAAGGCGATAACTTTGGATTTAGTGATAATAGGGGCGGAGTGGGGATATGGAAGGAGACATAACTGGCTATCCGATTATCATCTTGCTTGTTGGGATAGAGAGCGGAAAGAGCTGCTAATGGTGGGGAAAACCTTTAAAGGATTGACCGATGAGGAATTTGAGGAGATGACGAGGAGACTTCTATCCTTGAAAGTAAAAGAAGAGAAAGGGATAGTTTATGTCAAGCCTGAGGTTGTGGTGGAGGTAGCTTTCAGTGATGTTCAGAGGAGCTCAAAGTATAAATGCGGGTATGCCCTTCGCTTGGCGAGGATTTTGAGGATAAGGGATGATAAAAAGCCTGAGGAAGCGGACGATATCTCGGCGATTGAGAAGCTGTATCAAGCCTAAGTGGGTCTTAGGGATTTTTCCCCTCCCCGAAAGCCATTATCTCTAAAACGGAAGCGTGCATATTAGTGTAGTGTTTGAAGTTATCATCCACCATATACATCCAGCGACCATCCAAATGCCAGCCATCGTTTAACCTTGTTATCAAAAGGCGAAGAAATCTCGCTTTAACTTGTGGGAAAGAGAAGAAATATGCCCATTCTTCTGCATCCTTGACCTCTGCTACTTTCCGCCAATTTCTTCCATCCTCCGATATTTGGAATTGAAAATCCCTCGGAACAGCTGTTATCGCTGGCAGAGGAGTTAAAAGGATTATATGGCTGAGGTTATGAGTTTTAGGAAATTCCACCATTAACCACACTGGATTCGTCTCAGATGCTCCTTCGGTGCCCGCCTGCCAAAATGTTCCAATCCATTCCTCTTGACCAGGAGGAGTGGGGTAAAGAGTGAACCATTTCCCATCTATGGCATTTTCCGCTGGGTGATGCTCCTCGCTTGATGATGCATAGGCTTTTGCTCCCTCTTCCTTACTTGCCCAATTCCTCCCTAATGTGGGGGAAATTATCTTTATTTTCTCTCCTTTTTTGACAAAGAAATAGCGAGGATAACCGTCTACATTCAGAAGATAATAACCCGCCTCATTCCTTAATCCAATTTTGTTTCCCATAAAATCCTCAGCATATTGGATTTGTCCCGAGACCTTCAATCTGATGGGAAAATCAAGCGTCCAAATAGCCAAGACATCATCTTTCTCCCCGGAAAATCTCAGAATATATACACCGAATATCGGCGATTCCAACGAGATTGGCTTTCTCCCTCCTATCTCCTCGTTCATTATTCTCAAAGCGATACCACCAGGCTCTATGGTGCCATTGTATCCTTCACTTGAGCCCATCTCTACCAAATACATCGCTTCAAACCCATGATGCACTACATAGTAGTAAAAATGCTTCTCAAGGGGAATTCCGCAAGCCAAGGCGTTAAGAAATTGGCGCACGACATATCTGGCAAACTTCTGCTTGCTCACATTATCCCACCAATATCCCTGCTCCGTTTGCCACAGGGGCTTGCCTGAAGCTATTTCCTGCATAAGCTTAAGATAATATGGATTTCCAAACATCTCCCAGGGTTCCCCTGGTCCGTTGTAAGTGTGAGTTGATATTGCATCTATGTAATTGATTGCATTAGCGTTCTTCATCGCTTCAAGAAAGCGGAGAGTTTGATGAACTGAAACGCAAGCTGGGGCAATGATTTGGCAATCTGGGTCAGCTCGTTTCGCGCCTTTAGCGAAAGGAATTAAGGTCTTTTGGATGTATTCTTGAGGCGAATAGGAGAAATTTGGCTCATTCTCCACTTCCCATACCTTACATTTGTCCTTATAACGATTCACAAGCTCGTAAGCGATTTGTTCGTAATCCTCTTCACTGCACCACTTTGGACGGGAGTTCGCCTGGAAGAACCAATTTATTCCCCATTTCCTCGCTTCTTTATCCGCTGTTTCAAATATTTTATCCAACTCTTCCCAACGAGCTTTTCCTTTTTCTGGAAAATAATCCGAGATATTATGGCTTTCCCTTACACATTTGAGTCCCAAAAGGGCGGTGTAATAATAGTCGGACATATTGTATTGCTCGGAAGGAGAAACCCGCCTCGGGAAACCAGGCAAATCCTTGACGATGGCAAACCTAGCTCTAAATTGGGATGGAAGAAAGGCAAAAGATGTTTTCTCAGCTGGGCTTAGTGTAAATAAAATGCTGAACCATCCTCGCAAATTAAGATTAAAGGAAACCTCTACTTCCTTTGTCCCCAAGGCAAGCTCGGATTCAAACTCCTTCTTTCCCGTTGTTATTTTTTTATCCCAAAAATCCCTGACTTCCCATCCTATTCGCCATCTTCTTGATTGTTTCAATCTATCAGCTGTTTCTGGGGTAAATTTAATGAGGAAGCTGACAGGTTCTCCCTGATAGAAAAGATTGTGAGCTTTGTCCCCTACGGGGACAAAGGCAGGGGAGGGGATGAGCGATTTCGAGGGTTTCCCCTCTATTTGAAAGTAAACCTTCATCGCTTTATTATCCTCCAGGAGGTTTCGCTGATAAGTATAACCATAGAAACTGCCAATCTCGTCAAGGTTGAAGGGGGCACCCCAACCAGTGTGCCAAAAGATGATTTTTACGGCGTTTGAGAGATAGAGACGAGCTCTTTGCACACGAGAGAGGCGAGGAATGGGAAGAGGGCGAATTTCCCCTTTTTCAAGATATTGGATTGCCTCTGCTCCCTTCACGGTATTGTTTTGGAGATTTTCTACCCCGATAACATCCTGTGAAAAGTTTAGGCGCCAAGTTTGGAAACCTCCAAGATGATGGATTAGCAAGATGCGGATTTGATTATCTTTGAACTCATAACTGACTTCCGCTCTTCCTCTTTTGCTCTGCAACATAAGGGTTAATTTATTCCCTTCCTCCGACTTGTTTTCTATTCTCCAGCTAACGCCAGGGCAGAATTCTAAAGGGCTTTGAAGCACCTCAACACCGTAGATTTTGAGGGAAGATAGCATTCCCTCGTCGTTAATTACGACCTTATAAATGTTTTTCTCTATTTCCAGGTTAGCTTTTACGCTGGATAAAACGGCAAATATCATCAATGGGAGAAGGTAAAACCTCTTTTTTCCCATATATATATCATCACCTCTCTTTAAATTATATTGATTCAAAGAGAGGATGAAACTTTTAATAAAAAATTACTGCGGGTGAACGCGGGGCTTAATGAAAAAAAGAGGAGAGGAGGGTTGTTGTGGATTTTTTCTTCAGCGGAAATCAGGGTAGATGTTAGCGAGGAGAGTGTTGACGAAGTCAGAATTCGTGTTGCTTGGATTGTCCCACATATAAACCGGATTAAGTGTTTGTGGCAACTTCAACCACTTGACATGCTCGTCGGCGAAAAACCAATTCAAGCCGTTGCTATGGACCGGGTAGGGTCTGTAGATACCGTACCAGCCGGGCCAGGTAACGGATACAGGACTTGCTGAGGGAAAGACAAAAGAGAATACCTGCCAAAATGGTTATAATCGCTATAACCACTAAAAGCTCAATAAGCGTAAGGCATTACGCAAACGCAATTTGAAAACACCTCCTTTCTATAGGTAGAAGATTAAAAAAGGAAAAAGTTCATTAATTTTCAGTTTGAGAAAAAACTGAACTTCTTAGGGGTGCTTCCGAACCTCTTCGGACTTATAAAAGACTTTCCAAACATTCTCAATTTCCTTATCATTACTTTGAAGACTAATCCAGGAGGTAGACGCTATGGAGAAAAGGAGATTTTTCTTCATCCAACCGTTAATCATATCGTTTCTTATATTCGTCCTTGCCCCGAACATAGTAAGCGCCGCGATTAAGAGGGAAGGGCAAAAGGTAATCGTTGGTGATGCTCGCTTTACCGTTATCTCCCCTACTTTGATAAGATTGGAGTATTCACCGGAAGGGAAGTTCGTTGATGAGCCCAGCATTCTCGTGCAGAATAGAGATTGGGGTAAGGTTGATTATCAAGTAAGTGAAGAAAAGGGATGGCTTGTTTTAAAGACGAGGATAATGACTTTGAGGTATCTTTTAGGGAGTGGAGCTTTTAATCGGGGAAATTTGAGCATCTCCTGGCGAATTGGAAACAATGAGATGGTTTGGCATCCAGGCGATAAGGATGAACAAAATTTAGGTGGGACTGTAGCAGCTTTGGATGGCGTTTCCAGAGATAACCTACCACCATTTCCTCCCGGTATACTAAGCCGCTCTGGCTATTTCTTCCTTGACGATACTCCTCATCCTCTTTGGGATGCAAAAGATAAATGGTGGAAGCCTCGTCCCTCAACTTCCCAGCAGGACTGGTATTTCTTCTGCTATGGGCATAATTATCCCCTTGCTCTCAGCGAATACACCCGCCTCACAGGAAGCATACCGATGCTTCCACGCTATGCCTTCGGCGCCTGGTATTCCCGCTACTGGCCATATAGTGAGATAGAGGAAAGGGAAATAATAAACACCTTCCGCCAAAAGAAGATACCCCTTGATGTCTTGGTTATTGATGTTGATTGGCATTTATATGGTTGGGAAAGCTACGATTGGAATCCCCAGTATTTCCCTCGCCCGGAGGAATTTATAGATTGGTGCCATAAGCAGGGAATAAAGGTAACTCTCAATACCCATCCCGGCACCCCCATCCCAGCTCAGGATAGTCATTTTAAGGATTTTTGCAAAGTGTTAGGTGTTGACCCAGAGGGGCGCCAATCCGTGGGGTATAATCTGGCTAATAAAAGGGATGCGGAGGCTTTCGGCAATGTTCTGTTATGCTCGGTTCTCAAGCAGGGAGTGGATTTCCTCTGGATAGATGGGGCGGGAGCAAGTGCGCCTGGCATTGACCATTTCGCTTGGACGAATAAGGTTTATTACGAAACGGAACAGAACTTCACGGGCAAGAGGGCGCTTATTTTCGGCAGGCAAGGCTTAGTTGGCTCGGGAACCCATCGTTATCCCGTAGGCTTCAGCGGCGATACATTCTCCCAATGGGAGGTTTTGCGCTACGAGATTCCCTTCACCGTGAAGGGAGGAAATGTGGGGATTTACTGGTCTCACGATATAGGTGGTTTTCACGGGGATAAGCTTCCTGATGAGCTTTATGTTCGCTGGGTGCAATTCGGTGCATTCAGCCCCATCCTTCGCCTTCATAGCGACCATGGAAGGCGCCTTCCCTGGGATTATAGTCCCGAGGCGGAGGAAATCGTGAAGAAATATTTCCAAATCCGCTACAGCCTATTCCCCTATATTTACAGCGTGTCCCGCATCGTTCACGACACTGGTGTTCCCCTTTGCCGAGGTCTATACATTCATTATCCCGAACTGAACGAGGCTTACAAGTATGAATACGAATATATGTTTGGTCCAAACATCCTTGTAGCTCCCATAGACCAACCAGCGAAAAATGGTTATGCGATTAAAGAAATATATCTACCTCCCGGCATTTGGTATGATTTCTTCAAGAACAAAGTTTACAAGGGACCTCGCAGGCTTATCTATCGGGCGAAATTGGAGGAAATGCCCGTTTTCGCAAAAGCGGGTGCGATTATCCCGATGCAACCGGAAATGCAATATATAGGAGAGAAGCCCGTAGACCCTTTGATATTGAAAATCTATGCTGGCGCAAACGGTGAATTCAACCTATACGAGGATGACGGATTAAGCCTTGATTACCTTAAGGGCAGGTTCGCAACTACAAGGATAGTTTATCGGGAAAAGGAACAGGATATCTTCCTCACGATAGGCGCAGCGAAGGGAGAATATGCTGGTCAATTGGCTAATCGCTCCTATGTAGTAGAGATAAACGGTGTTCCCAATCCTGTAGAGGTGAAAATAGATGGGAAGGTATTGCGGAAAGGAAATGAGTGGTTCTACGACCCCAAATTGATGAGACTTGACATTAAAACCCCACGCTATTCTATCAGGAAAGAAATAAAGGTGAGCGTGAAGGTTTCTAATAGGATTAATGAAGCTGTTGCTATAAATAGCGATTTGAGTGAACTTTCCCAAATTGTTTCTTCGCTGGGCGATTATTTCTCTTATTTGTCTCCCCTGGCACAGGTAGGTTTGACCGAACTCAATGTGACCGCTGATGTCGCGAGGGAAAAGCTGTCGTTTGGAGACTTAGCCTCTGCGAGGAAACGCTTGAAAATCGGGCGAGAGATTTACAACAAGTTTATAGAAGCTCTTTGGGAAATGCCGGAAAGCGAGGTAAAAAACAAAATATTAAAGGAGGCACTGGGCATCAACCTTCAGCTTTCTAATGAAGATTTCAAAGTGAGATTTAACCTCTCCCTATCCGGAGATAAATCCCCGAAAATGGTCAGGGTATTTGTGGAGAAGGGAGAGGATGGATGGGAGATAGTAGGGAAGAGGGAATATGTTTTCATGGGAGGTAAAACGCCGACGGAGGGCAGTTTTGAGGCAAGATGGAAGGGGAAATTTCTGCCCTTAGGGGGGTTTATCGGTTCAGTAAATGCCCTAATAGAATTCTCGCCTGATAAAATCTTGCAAACAAGCGAAAGGTGGCTGATTGATTGTTCGTATGTTCAAGCATTTAGGCTTTTCGGCGTTTACGACAATACGAACAACCAGGGAATGGAGAAGTCTTATCCTCCTGAGGAATGGCTTGGCAAAGGTATACCGACAAATTTAAGGGATGTAGAGGAGAAGAGAAGCCAATGGAGCATCCCACGAATTGATGAATCAACGGGTTCCGCTCCAGTTTATATTGACCTAACAGAGTATTTCGGAAGACGCAACAATGTCGTAGCTTATGCCTTTACTTATCTCTATTCACCAGAGGAAACGGATGCACAGATTCTTTTAGGAAGCGACGATGGTTGTGTCCTGTGGTTAAATGGGGAGAGAATTTATGCTTATCTTTCTCCAAGAGTAGCTAAACCCGATGAGGATAAAGTGCCAGTGCATCTCAAAAAGGGATGGAACGAGGTTGTCCTCAAAATCGGGCAATTGGGCGGCGATTGGGGATTTTATTTGCGTATACTCGGCAAGGATGGCAAGCCAATCTCGGGGCTTCTGGATTGGTATGAACCAATGTGAATTACATCATTCCAATTCCCAGAGTTGAGTAGAGGACCAAGGAGATTGTTCTTCCAAGGTAGTGTCCCACTATCAGCCCGATGAAAAAAGGGGTTGCTTTATTGAAGGTCTTTAGCCCACCCCAGCGAAGGAGCGCCAACTTAACCAGCCAAGCGCAGAAGGCACCCAGATAAACCGCATAAAGAGTGAAGGAAGAAGCAATCGCCAAACCTATGGGATGGATTGGCCACCATACGAAGCGAAGATGAAGAAATGTGAAAAGCCCCATCATCACCGCACCACCTAAAGCCCAGAGAAAATATTCTGCCTTAAAGCCAAAGGGATTTCTTATCTGGCTGAGCACTTGCTCGTAGGTGTTTGGTCCCCAGCCCTTGAATATCCAGGTGTTCCAGGTTAAGGTTCCCTGCTTGTATCCCGTGTAGATTATGAAAAGGGGAGCAACTATTAAGCCTATACCAGCGGATAAGAAAAGGGATAGAGAGAAATGCCAGCCTTTTGCGCGCTTTGCCTCCCATAATCTTGCTCCCTCAGCGGAGAATACGGAGAAGACATCCTGAGTATCGCCATGCCAGGAATAAGATAAGCCGAGGGAGACCATCCCTTGATGACCGATGAATTTGCTACCGAAACCGAATATGCAGATATTCTGTGCTATGACAGGTGGAACTATGTAGAATATTCCCGATTGACAAACGATGCGAGAAAGTCCGATGTAGATGAGGATAACGAAGAGCAGGAAAAAGAAAGCTATTAGAAAAGACATCCCTGAGCGATGAAGCCAGAAAAGGAGATAGGAAAAAGAGAGGAGAAGGAGAGGAAGGAGGAGGCGAGGGGGAATCAACTCCTCAACAGCTGATTCTTTTTTAAAGAAGCTTAAAAGGAGGTTGAAAATGTGGCGTCTTGCGAGGAGGATGGAGGAAATAGTGAAAACGAGGAAAGCGCCCAATGATTGCCAGGCAATTGCTGCGTTTCCCCAAACGAACATCCCTCCTGAGCCTAAAGCGATTGCGAAACGATGGAAGAGCGCCTCTTCAATTAAGGTGAGAACATAAAAGAACCAAATTCCACACAATACATCGGTGGGAACGAAGAAGCCAACGCCAAAGGCAAGAAAATTGAAACATAAAAGGGGCTGGCTTCTAACCGGGGTCCATCCCCAATCCAAACACCCTATGTGGTCTACAGGTAAGGAAGGAAGGGCTGGAATGTAGAGATGAAGGGCTTGTTCAGCCATAATGAGAAAGGGAATGCTTACCCCAATCCAAAAGAGGGATTTGCGGAAGAGCCCTTCTCTTCCCCTTTCAACAAGGAAAATGGGAACTTGCATCAATGGATAGGAAAGCTTCTCGTTTTCCATCCAATATCTTCTAAAAAGGGTTATCACTGTATAGGAAGCGATAAAGAGGATGAAAAAGAAAGGAAGCCAATGGGAAAGTGGGGTTAGCCAAGCTTTTATGGGGATACTTTCTCCTTCAGGCAGCCCTTCAAAAAACCATTTCGCAGCAAGTTTATCATTTACAAATAAATTAGGTTTAATATAAGGAATGAGGTCTTTATGCCACTTATTTTCCGGGGAGGCGAAATATAAGGGAGAAGCAATTGCGGAAAGGAACATATAGATGAGGAAAATTGGGGTGGAGTTCGCCACGAGTGCCATCGCGAAGATTACGAGGAGCTCCCCTGAGGTCAAGCCGAGGCAAGGCTTAATGCGAGATATTATGAAATTGATAAGGAGAAGAAAGATGAAAGGTATGACCGCACCTTCGGGTAAATAGCTCCAAGAGAAATTGCTGAAGGCTCTGCTTTCCGTGAGGGGGGAAAGCGTGTTTACAAAGACAGAAAGGAGAATCCCGATGAAAATAGCCCTGAAAGTTACAGCTTTCACATCACTAAGAAATCCATCATATCTTCAATTGCATCATCTGCATCGCTTTGTTTTGGGCTCTTCTCATTTTGCGTTGAGGGCTTATTTTCTTTCTCTTTTTGTGCTTGGGGTGGCTGAGCTTCCTTCTTTGGAGGCACAACTTCTTCTATCTTCTCTATTTTTCCTTCCTTACCAATCGTTATCTTTTCCTCCAGGGTTGTTTCATTTTTTGCTGAATCCCTTGCCTTTATCTTCAAGGTAATTTGGGAAAGATTGCCCTCAGGAATTTGCGCCAAAATCGTAAATGGCTCTTGCGTAGTGGAGAAAAGACCTTTGGATGGATTGGCACTGTAGAAGATATCTCCTCCGACGCTGTAGCTTACTTCTGTTACCGGGCTGAGGTTGTCCTCCGCTAAGCCCTCAAGATAAATCTTCCCATCAACAATCTTAACCGTGTCCTTATAAACGGTTATGCGTGGCGGTGTATTATCAATCTTTATCTCAATCACCTTTTCCGCACTGAGTGCCCGAGAAGGAGGGTTACTACCGGCATCGGAAACCACGAGTTTGAGGAAATAGCGACCATCCTTTTTATCTTTAGTGTTAAATTGGTATTGATTCTTTCCCTCTACCTCGCCCACCTTCTGCCAATTTTTCCCATCCTCGGAAATATAAATCGTTGTTATGAGGGTATCGTTGTTAGGGTCCGCTGCTTGCCATTTTATCTCGGCTGAGCCGGATAGGGAATCCCCAAAAACAGGAGAAGAGATGGACAGGGTAGGGGGAAGGTTTTGCGGGAGGAGATAGACGGTAACACGGTGAAGGGAAGGCGTTTGTGAGGCGTCGTTTGTTGATAATTTAGCCCTGTATTGAAGGTAGCGAGCGGGGGGACTAAGGATGCTTCCATCTGGTCCAAGCGGTGCCCAAAGACTCCATCCCTCATCGGGTAGAGGGGAATTTCCGCTCCTCGTTTCTATCTGCAACGAACAGGGGGAAGGGATATCCGCCTCGTAGGTTATCCTTCCCCACTCACAAGTAATCCCACCATCAAATACGGAGGAAGTAAAAGTCCCTTCCTTCGCATAGGAGGAAGTTGAGAGAAAAATTGTAGGCGGATTACTTCCCAAAGCGATTATTCCCTTCCTTGCCCTTAAAAAACCGGTGATGTCAGAGCTATCCGCCTGAAAGGCGAAACCCCATCTATCAGTGCGAGAAGGGTCAAGGAGGTAAATTCTTCCGTTGTTGCTTGTTCCAACAAGGATATGCCCAGATGTATCAATTAGGCTATAGATTGCTCTCTCCTTAGTATCCGCTATCTCAAAAAGCCCTCTATCCGTTATGCGGAGAATTTTTCCACCGGGAGCAGTGCCTATATACACATCTTTGCCCACGCTCAATATAGCGCTCACCGTTTGGGAATTTGTGGAATAGAAGGAGCTCCCGCTTTCCCTATAGAAAATAACCAATCCTTGTGGTGATGTGCCGAGTATCAGAGCATCGTCTTT
Source organism: bacterium (assembly GCA_049970775.1). Taxonomy (GTDB): domain Bacteria; phylum Armatimonadota; class JACIXR01; order JACIXR01; family JACIXR01; genus JACIXR01. The sequence continues at coordinate 37,807 of JBMFMH010000002.1, forward strand.
CTCTCCCAGCTTCACGATGTGCTGGTCGGGAGCGATGTATATAAGAGTGGCTTTTCCCTCGGGAGAAAGGGAATATAAGAACCCCTTTTCCCCACCGGTAGCCACTATAAGCCTATTCTGTTGAGGAAGCAAATCCCAGATATAATCAACGGGAAGGGTGGCAAAAGGAGAGAGCGTTCTATTGCCGATATCAACTGTGTAGATGTTGCCTCCAGGGAAGGAAGCAGCGATTATCTTCCCCTGCCAATTGATTAAGCGTAGACCTATTTCATTGGTCTTAATAATTTTTTCCACCTTTCCATCCGAGGATATCTTGAAGATAGCGCCCGTGCCCAAGGTAGTAGCGAGGTAGTATTCACCCTCATCCAATGCCGAGAGGAAAAGGGAGCCGGGCAGGGTAGCTATTTTCTCCCATTTGGGAGCCAGGATTATCTCTCCTCCCTTTGTTACAACAACACTTTTTATCTCGCCTTGGGCGAAATCCTCGTATTTCGCTTGTATCCATACCCTCTTTGAGGGCACGGAGGGAGGTGCTGGAGCGCTCGGAGGAGCTTGAGGAACCTCCGCCTGCGGCTGGGGAGGAGGTTGCTGGGGTTGGGCTTGTTGCGGTTGTGCCATCCCCGTTCTCATAAGGGCGGAGATGAAAGAGGAGGTTTTCGCTGAATAAAAGAATATTTCCTCCTCTCCGCCAGTTGGAATGGAGGCTGGTGTTGGGACTTCCTCCTGAGGTGCACCGGAGGGCAAGGCAATTGCGGGCGCCTTACCCGTCTTTGAGATAATTATCGGTATGTTTTTAACCCCTGATATCACCCATTCCGTATCAAAGGAGGAAACTGAAACATAAGGAACACGACGAAGCGCTGTTTCCTTACTTGAAGTTATCATCTCCTCAATTCCCGTGGGTAAAGGGGATAGTAGTTTATCCTCCAACTGTATGCGGGAACGAGACATAACTAATGAGACAACGAGATGATTATTTTGAGGAATGTCCTCAATTAATTTGAGGAGGTCAAAAAGATTGGTCGGTGTTTTAAATCCCATTACCTGTGGCGGGATATAAGCCCCACCACCAACATAAATCATCGCTCTCCCCTCCGGTGCCTCGTAGGGGATGTTAAGGGCTATGGGGAAGGTTATCGGGTCCTCGCTTCCGTATTTTTTCAGATAAACTGTCAGAGAGACTTTATCCCCCGGTTTAACGATGTTCTTGTCAATGGATAACTTCTCAATCCTTGCCAACTTTCTTCCTTTGTCCACCTCAACTTGAACGCTAACCCTTTCCGGATAAACAGCCTGGAAAATGTTATCACGGAGCAAGGAGAGTATATCCTCAAGGAAATAGGAGGAATCTAAACCTGCCCCTATGGATGAATAGAAGATGTCCCTCTTCCTTAAGTGTTTTCCATCTTCCAGCTGAATATCCAATGAAACCTTGCTCATAACATCTACAGGGTCAGGGAAGGAAAGGAAGAGAGCGTTTTCCACAGCGGTCCCGATTAGGGCATTGGTTAAGGATGGATGCTTAACCACTTCCACATTGAACCTCTGCTTTTTATCCCCATTAATGATGATGATGGAGACGGGGACCATATGAGGAACTATCCCGGTTTTCCCGCTTATTGAGAAGTAGCCGTCCCTTGTTAGGGAGCCGATGACATCACCAGGCGAGCCCAATTTAGTTGAAATAGCCAAGCTCGGGATGATATCGTGTATATAGGCGGTTACAGCTGGCATCTGGGCATCTCCCATATCCATCATAGAGTGCCCGAAGGCGAGCCATTCTCCCTTTTCATTTATGTAAGTTAAAGTTCCTATCGCCGTTATCTGCATATCGCCGCTCATCAACTGACAACCAAGTGCAGCCCCTGGAACTAAAGGGGCTTTCACCTGCATCTTTCCTCCTCCTGGCGACTGCATAAAAATGAAACCCGCTTTCTCAAAAATGGAGGACGCCTTTTCCAACGCTTTAGGGTGAAAGCCTGAAGCTATCAAGGGAATGGCAATGGGAACCATAGTTACATATTCATCGTTTCCCGTCGTTTTTATCCCCATTTCCCTTAAGAGCGAGCTCTTCACCCTTAGCTGTGCACCGCCGATGGGAACTTCCTTGTTGGCTGAGACAATCATATTTTCTATCGGGGTTATGCCGGCAAGAGGTTCAAGGGAATAGCGCCAGGTCAAGGCTACTGCTCCTATCAGCTTGCCGTTTATATAAACTGGGCTTCCGCTCATTCCCGCTATCACTTTGGCATTTCTTTGCGTTATGGGACCGCCTGAGAGGCGAGCCAAGATTATATCTCCTGTGATGTTGTCCTTGGGGAGAACGCCTAAAATTTCCACATCAAACTTTTCTATTTTTGTTCCCTTGAATACAGTGAGACCATATCCCTTCATTCCCGGCTTTATATCCTTCACCCGCATCATAGTTTTGGGGTCGAAGGACAAGGCGAAACCCAAAAGAGATAGCAAAATAGGAAAAATAAATCTCAAAACTTTTCTTGTCAAGTTGGTCTCCTCCTCTTAAATTTTCTTTCTCAAAATTTTATAATAAATTCAACCATCTTGCAAAGCAAAAAGAAGTCCGGAAAAGGAGCGGAAAATTTATGAGAAAGGCTTTCCTTTTCTTTGCTCTGTTTTGTTACCTATCAATAAACACCTCGTTTAGCCTCCCGAACTTCTCCGTTGTGAATCTTAGAGGCTATGGAAGAGTGCAAGCGACAATTGGAGGAGGGATTGTCAAATTTCTCTGTGAAAACCCGGAGAAAGCCGATATCCTTCTCGGAAAACTTCTCGCAGACCTCTTCTGGGATGCGAAAGATAAACATTTAGAAAGAGAGGTTAGCCTCTCCTCGGGTAAGAAAATTAAAATCCACCTCTACCCTCCCTTCGGCTGCATCGCCCTTGGACGAAAGAACAACCTCGTCCTTGGGGTAGGTGGAAACACGGAGGAGGAAGTTATCCGAAAAATAAAGGAAAATAAAGAGCTACTTTCCTTCTTCTCCTCCGATATAAGGTTTTCCCCTGAAAAACCCTATCCAATCTACCTTGATTTCTATGATTTGCGAGCCTTTAAGTCCTATACGCATGCTATGTCCTCTCCCCATCAACTCGGTGTAGAGAACCATTGGAAATTCGTGAAGGATTTTTCGCTTGGTGGGCTTGCCACGCAATATACCGATTTTCAATTCACTAATCCCGCTCCTGGCGTTTTTGAGCTTGTTCCTGCGGATTATGAAGTGAAGGAAGCGGAGAAAAACAAGGGTTTGTATGTTATTTGTTTCAATTTCGGTGGGAATGTTCCCCTTTGGTTTTACAATAAATATTCCCAAGATATGATGGGGATTCCAGAGAATCTTCTCCTCGGTGGTTGGGGAAGAGAAGGAGCGGCTGGCGCTCACTATGAAAGCTGGGGGATAAGCTATGATAAAAGAAAAGAGGGAGGCTTGAGGTTTGCGGAGGAAGTTATGAAAAGATATGTGAAAAGTCCCTCGCTCGGCGGTTGGCACATATATGCGGGGGCGCCAGGAGGAGAGATGTCATATCATTCAAGAACCACTGCCTTCTACGATTTTTCTCCCCTTGGAGAGGAAAACTTCCGAGATTATTTGCGAAAAGTCAAGGGCTATACTCTCAAGCAATTGGGAGAGAGATGGTATGGAGATGCAAATCATTTCAAAAGCTGGAAGGAGGTAAAGCTTCCTAATCCGTTCAGTTTCTACGCCGATTTAGATGGTTCCTTTGTGATAAATAGGAACTGGAAATGGCATAAAGCGGAAACCGATAACCCACCGCAAGACGATAACTGGATAAGAATTGAAATGCCACCTTCTCAAGAGCAACTTTTCCTTCCTTGGACATCCGCTTTTTTCAAAACGATTTTTGATTGTCGGGATTGGCTCAACTCTAATAAGGGCAAGGATATATACCTGGTCTGCAATCTCTATGCTTACGATGGGGATGGAACATCCGTGTGGTTAAATGGGAAATTCCTTGGTAAATTCAAGTCCCCTATCGGGCTTGGACCATTCAGCCTGAAAGTAAACGGCGAATTAAAAGAAGGGTTTAACGAGCTCGTCTTAAAGGTTCCCGGTGAAGGAAAAATATTTGGACCCATTCTCTTGACGGCAAAGGAGCCTCGCTTTTATCCCTATTTGGGAAAGGGGAAGAACGCGATGTTCGTAGATTTTAAAGAGTGGCAAATCCATACCTATTGCTCCTATCACATTCCAGGATTGGAATTAGCAAGAAGAATAGACCCAGATAGACCGATAATCCTCAGCCCCGACCAAAACACAGCGGGTTATGCCTTAAATTTCGCTGAGCGCTATGGTTTGGGATTACAGTTCACCGGACAGGGAGGATGGTATTATCCCTGGTGGACGGGATATGGATATCTAAGGGGTATATATGGAACGAGCGAGCCGGGCGGAACCATAGAGGAAAAATGGATGGATAGAATGATGGGATGGATACTTATTAATGGGGAAAGTAATTTCAATCTCTTCTGGACCTTAGAGGATTATATGAAGATGGAGAAGGAAACCGGTTGGTTCAGCAAACATAAAAGACTCGTTCAACTGTTCGGGAAATCCATAAGAGAGAAGCCGAGAATAGTAATCTTCCGTCCCACTCTTGAAATGCTCCTTGACCCCCAAGAGACCTTTTGGGTCTGGGACATAGGTAGAGGGGAATTGCAAGCCAGCCATTACGACAACCTTTATGCAACTGAGGAGGATGTAGAAAGGGGATTGGTCAATGAATATCCCGTTCTATTTGATTGTGGGACAACAATTATGGACGATAAGATGATAGAAGCGATTAGAAAATATGTTGAGCAAGGCGGAACATTTATTGCTCTTCATAACACAGGAAGGCATAGCCTCCTGGAACCCGATAGCTGGCCGATATCAAAGTTGACGGGGCTTAAGGTGATTTCCACTGATAAAAGGGGAAGGCTGAGATTTGAAGCTAATATTCCGATTTTCAGAGGCTGGGAGGGAAAGGAGTTTGAGGGGGAAGGAACGGCGTTGGATTATAGGGGCAAGGAGTTCGCTAAGGGTGTTGGCATTGCTATGAAGCCAGAGGGCAAGGATGTGATTCCCATAGCAAGATGGGAGGATGGCTCAATTGCCATCGGCTACACCAGATTGGGAAGAGGGAAAATAATAGTTCTTGGTTCCACTTTCTGGAGGAGTGGGAAAGATATCTCGGGGGTTTGGGTTAATCAATCTGAACTTCAAAGGGAGTTCTTTTGGAGATTGTTCAGTGACTTAGGAATTGAAAGAAACGCGAATAGTTCCTCTGCTGATATTTGGACGAGGAAGTTCATCACGAAAAACGGCTTGGAAGAGTGGCTAATCGCTTTCAATTCCTCATCTTCAACTGTCAAAGCGAATATCTCCTTCAGGGTTAACCTAAAACCAAACGAAGTGTGGGATAAGGTGGAAGAAAAGGCAATTGACTTCACTTGTGAGGATGGTTGGGTGAAGATTAAGGATTTGAAATTTAATCCCTTTGAGACGAAGGTATTTGCGGTTAAAAGAGCCGATATAGCAGATGCCATATCCTATTGGTGGTGGGAGAAGACCACCTATTGGAAGGCTTCCGAGATTCCAAAGAAATTTGAAACAAAACCGAAAGAAAGCCTTGAAGATGTAATTTGCTTTGACAAGTGGCGATTCTACCCTGATAAAGATGGGGTTGTGAGCGGAAGAGAAGAATGGAAATATCCCGATTATGACGATAGCTGCTGGAAAGTGGTCCCCTCAACGCTTTGGAATCTTATACCCGAATTGTCCAGTTATAAAGGCATCGGGCTTTATAGAGCTAAATTCAGGATACCCAAAGAATGGCAAAGGCATAGGATTATGCTGGAGCTTTACAGCTTTGACCACCCAATCATCTATAATTCAGGGCAATTCTTCATCAACGGGAAAGAAGTAGCGAAATACCAGCAAAGGGGATGGAGCCAAACATTCGTTTATGACATAACTGATTACCTGCGTGAAGGGGAGAATGTGTTGGCTATTAAGGTGCAAGGCGGAGACGAGTTTTTCACTCTTCAAGCGGGAGGAATTTGCGGTTCCATTTTCCTCTTTCCCGCTCTCAATTTATCTCCTTCAATTGACTTAAGCGGTAAATGGAAGGTGCTTAAGGGAGATTTCAGAGGATTAGAGGAAACCGAGCTTCCGGGAAGAGCGAGAGGGAAATGCCTCATTAGGGATATTGAGATACCCGAGGATTGGAAGGGCAAAGAAATATACATTCAGCTTGAAATACCACAACAATGGTTAAGGAGCATAGCAGTGAATGGAAGATTGATAAACTACAATTCCTACCTCCATCCATTTGGCACCATAAGCGAGGTAAACATCACGCCTTACATAAAGCCAGGCGAATTAAACAGAATTGAGCTATGGCCTGCTACAATAGCTACATTTAACGAGGAGGATATGGAGGTTAACAAAATAGTTATAGGCTGTAAAATTGAGAGGTGAGGGAAATGAGGAAAATCTTCCTTTTGGTTTGTGGATTGTTTAGCATCGTCATTTGCCAACAAAAACCAGCTGTTCTTTTCCTCCAGACGGGGTTAGAGGATAGAGAGGTCGCTAAGAGGCTAATGCAAGCAGGGTTTGAGTTTGACTTCCGCTGGGATTTTCCCGAGGAGAGTTATATCAAGCAGTTCAATGTCGTTGTTCTGCAACGGGGAGGAGCATATTTAGGCGATAGGGAAAGGGAGATTCTCCTTCGTTTCGTGGCGGAAGGAGGTGGGCTCTTTATCAGCCTTTGGAAAGGAGAGCATTTGGAGGATTGGAATGGTCAGTTTCGCCTTTTAGAGCAAATAGATGCTCGCCTTCGTCCTGAAGCTGTCCACGACAAAGAAAGGGAGCGAGAAGGTGGAACTCCCTGGGGTATAATCTTCGCTTCAACCAGCAATATTTTCCCTTCACCCGTTAGCAAGGGGGTAAGCCTTATTTGGTACCCCGTTAGCGAGGGTGCAGGAGGGGCTTCCGCAACTCTAACATTTGATGTTGGCAATGAATGGCAAATAGTTGTTCGTGGTGAGGCATCAGCGAAAAGCATCCTCTGGGAAAGCAATGCGAGGGGACTACCGCCAGATATGATACCTCAAGAAGGCATCTCGGCTCCACCTATCTTTGCAATTCGCACCTATGGCGAGGGAAGAATAGCCCTCTGTTCAATTAATTCCTCCTATCATTTTTGGGGAGGATATGCCACTGCTTTGAAGGGGATAGTTATGGAAAAGGGAATAAATAATCAGCCGAGCCATTTCCTTCGGCTTCTCCTTAATACCCTTGACTGGCTCGCTGAACCGTCCTTGAAATCGGCTAAATTCGGGGGAGCGAAAACTCCTTCCCAATTACTCCAAGAACCAAAACTCCCTTTGGTGCCACCCTGGAATTGGGAAAATCCAAGATTTCCACCTCCCCCAAAGGTCTTCAAGGGCATAGTGGGAGCCCAAACGGGGTTATCTGGAGGAAAGGGAAAGGTGGAGGATTACGCCAAAATCGCTCGCTCTTTAGGGTTGGATTTTATTGTTTTTCTTGAGGACTTCTCTAACTTGCCCAAGGATAAATGGGAAGAGCTCGTTAGGGAATGTATGGCCGTATCGGGGAAAGATTTCCTTGCGGTTCCTGGATTTCGCTTTGAGGATGGATATGGCAACCATTATTTTTCCGCTGGCTATCGCACTCGCTATCCCGATGATTATCTCCTTGACGAGAAAAGGCGTTTCGCTACGACTCATCCAGATATTAAGGCACCGGGACAAGCTGGGCTTGTCATCTTGGATTGGATGCATAATCTCAACAGAATGAACCTCACGATAGGTTCCTGGTTGCATTCTCAAAATCCCTGCCCTTACTATGAATTCAGAGCCTACGACGCAGTTGCTCTTTTCAGCCAAGATTTCCGGAAGGACCCACCAAAGCTTTTAGATGAACTGGTTGAGGGATACAAACATCTCCAAAATAGGGGGGAGTCCCTTTGGCCGTTTGCTATAAGCCTTATTGATGAGCCAAAACAGCTTAAGAAGGCAATGGAGGAAGGATATTTGAACTTCTTTGAAGCGGCTGATTTGGATGACCTAAAGGAGCAGATTTCCTCTTGGCATGCCTCAATGCCACCTTATTGCCATCTTCGCTATGTCTCAAATGGACCTCGTATCCTTGAATGGCGATTTATCGGTCCACGAGACTATGAAAATTTTGATTGGTTCGACTGGACGCATTGGCGTTGGAGGTTGCGACTCGTCGTGCAATCCGATGTTGGTTTACGAGAGATTATGGTATACGATGGAGAGGATTTAGTCAGGCATTTCTATCCAAAGGGAGAAAAAAATTTCGTTTGGGAAGAGGACTTCAATCACGGTCAACAGCATAACCTCTTTGTAATCGCCCGGGACTTGAAGGGAAGACAGGCTATATCTATGGAGCTCTTTGACCGTCCTCAACCGCTGCTTGAGGAGTTTATGTGCGGAGATAGGATGAACCAGCTCTCTTATAGTATGCAAAGAAGGGATGATGGCACAGGAGCACAAAGCGGTTTCGTTTGGGGGATGACGCCAAATAAAGGACCTTGGAATGGAGCGGGGCAAATAGCCCCATCTTCAACTTATAAGCCTGATAATCGCCTTGGAGGAATGATACCCGGCTTTGATGGCGCACCCGGAGGCGACCCAACTCTTTATATAAATCCCGCCCTTGAATGCGATAAAGGAGAAGAAGACCTGAGTCAAGGAAGGATTTGGACCGATAGACTTCTTCATAGCGCTGATTTGATGATGGGTTATGGGAGAAGCGATGGCTTTTACCCACCAGGTGTTCCTGCCCTTAATGTCTGGAACACTTTGGCTCCCGCTTTTCCTTCAAAGCTTTTGGATGCGGAGATTAAACGCACATATTTCAATCTTAGACCGGGACTATTCTCATCAATTCTTGTTGATTTGGAGATAAAATTTAAAGAAGATGTTAAAGTGGACAAGCTCGTTTTAGGGCAATTCAACAAAGCGGGAGCTAAGAGCTGGTTCATTCGCACTCCTGAAGGGGAAATCATCTCAAGTGAGAAGAATCACGACGCCTTTAAAGAATGGGGGAAGTTGAAATTTGTAAAGGACAATTATATTGCCTTTTGCGGCTCACCCCTGGGCTCAGTTGCGGTTTTCAATCTTGGCGATGAACCCTTGGATGTTTATGTTCAGAGGGATAGCCCCAGTTGGGAAATCCGCTTTCCCATAGATGGTAAGGTTTTGAAGAAGGGGGATGTTTTAAGGGCTAAAATTCTGGTAGTGGGAACACCCTTCACGGTTGAACCTGATGAAAAGTGGGTGGAATGGGTGAGGTCCGAGATGGGTTTAGCTGGGAAGCCCGCTTATCGTTTAGAAATTGAGAAAGGGAAGGTAATAAGTCAAGAATATATTTTGGAAGTGGATGGGAAAGGAGAAGGATTTGCAGGAAGGATAAGTAAATCCAACTTGCCTCTTACGCTTCCCATTGTTGTTAGAGGACTGCAGGAGCGGTGGAGCGTTTTTCTTTTGGAAAGGGATAAGAAAAGAGCGAGACCACTTGGGCAATTAAATGATAAGGCTTATGCCACAATTGACCTCCGGGAAGGAGACAAGGACATCTTTATTGGACACCCAATCGTTTGCGATGACAAAGAAATCTTTATAAATGTGGTTCAAACTGGAGATAAGAGATTCAGTGTATATTTGCACAATCCAAGTTCAAAGAAGAAAAACATAATAATTAGGAGCAATAACTTATGGAGTTGGGGTAAGCTTCGCCCCCAGAAACTATCCCTCAATCCCGGAGAGGTTAAACAAATAGAATGGTTTGTTGATTGAAAAGAAGGGCTTTGTTGAATAAATCGAATAAAAACATATTTTCCTTACTTTCTGTAAATTTTGAACAAATCCTCCTCTTCGTAAATGAGGAAAATTCTTTAAAAGGAATATATTTCAAGATTTTTTTTATTTTTCCTTTTGTTAGCAGTTGATAATGGGAAATATAAGGCTGTTTCCTTCTTTTTCGGAATTATTCAACAAAGCCAAAAGAAGTAGCGATTGCTATCTTTCACCAAGCTCTCTCAAGAAAACATCCGTCTTCCCGCTTTTTTCCGCTCTTAAATCTATAAAGGGAGGTAAGATGGAGCGCAAATCTTCCCTTATCCTCTGAGGCATCTCTTCTTCTCGTAGTAGATGGGGCGGTGTTTTCATCAGCTTCTTCATATAATCCCTTGTTTCCTTTTCTATTTGAACGGCATCAGTTGAATGGGAGATACATTCTCCGCAAATGAGCCCTCCGCTTGCGGGTGAGAAGAAAATTCTGCCCTCCATTTTCCTCCTACAGAAAAGGCAATTATCAAGCTCGGGTTTAAACCCAAGGTGGGAAAGAAGCTTCAGCTCCCAGGAGCGAGCGATTAGCTCGGGGTCTTTAGCTTTCTCAATCACATAGAGGTGGGCGAGGAGAGAATCAAATAAATCTTTGTCCGCTTCCTCTTCCTCAGTCATTCTGTCCAGCAGTTCAACAATTGAGGAAGCGAAGGCGAATTTTTCCATATCCTCAATCAAGGAAAGAAAACCGTGCTTAAGCCTTCCCTGAGTGATTATATGGAAGGTTTTGCCCTTAACGAGGAGAAGATGAGAATAAGCAAAGAGTTGTGTTAAAGGAGCAAGGCTGTTCTTCGGTTTTCTTGCCCCTTTCGCTATAGCGGAGAGTTTGCCCTTAGCCTCCGTGTAAAGGATAACTAAGCGGTCCGCTTCTCCTTGATTAAAGTTTCGTAGAACCACAGCATTTGTGGATAGGAAACGCATTTATCTCTCAAGAACCTATCATTCTTCTGTATTCTTCCATTATTTGAACAGCGGAGCTCGTTCCTATCCTATCTGCTCCCGCTCCCAAAAAGGATATCACATCGTTCAGGCTCTTAATCCCTCCCGCTGCTTTTATCCTCATAGCTCCTCCCACGACATTCCTAATCGTTCTTACATCATCCAAAGATGTCCCACGAGGTCCAAAGCCAGTGGATGTCTTTATGAAATCTGCACCGGTTTCCAAAAGTAGCAAGGAAATCTGCCGGATTTCCTCTTTAGAAAGATAACCACATTCTATTATTATCTTCGTTAAGACATTTCCCTTTCTCAGTGTAAGGGAATGCATCCTGCAGGTTTCAACGAGGGCGGTTATTTCATTGAGGAATTCCTCCTGCTTGCCTGATTTGAAAAGCCCGAGATTAGCGACGATGTCCAGCTCATCTGCCCCTAACGAAATAGCATTTCTGGCTTCTGCGACCTTAATGCTTTTAGTGCTTGTCCCGAGGGGAAAGGCAACTACGCTACAAAGCTTAACATCCGAGCCTTGAAGATTTGTTCTCACGAGGGGAATCCAGCAGGGGTGCACACATAGGGCTGCGAAATGCCATTTTTTCGCTTCCTCACAGGCTCTTATTATCGTCTCTTCATTCGTATCCGGACGAAGCACGGCATAATCTATCATCTTCCCGAGTTCTTCAAGCGGTGGATAAGCCATAATCAAAATGAATTTTATATCTTTTTAAGGAAAGGTCAATTCAAGTATGATGCCTTTTTGTGATAGCAAATCCTAAAAATGATAAATGCTATTTCTTGTTTTGATTTTTTAAAACGAAATCTTAAAAATCGGGGTATCAACTGCTTGAACGAATGAGCCCGGTGGGGCAAGGAAGTGTAGCTGGCAATTTGCGGTCAGCACAACAATTGGTGAGATGAGAGGCAAGCCTTTCTCCGATATCTTCTCTATATCAAACTCAATTATCTTCTCGCCCATTTCTACCTCATCACCCTCTTTCACAAGGCAGTTAAATCCTTCTCCTTTCAATTTCACCGTATCTATGCCGATATGTATTAGCAATTCCAGACCATTCTCATCCTTAATCGCAATCGCATGCCCTCCCTTCACCACAGCAGAGACGAAACCATCAATTGGAGCATAAGCGATGCTGGATGAAGGTTCAATAGCAACTCCATTGCCCACTATTTTTTGCGCAAATACAGGGTCGGGAACATCTTCTATTGAGAAAAGTCTTCCGGTAAGCGGAGCATACACTACCTTTTCTTTCTTCATCTTATACCTCACCGGGATTTACCCAATAGTCTCCTCGCAGGAGCTCTTCGGGTGTCTCCTCAGCCACAATGGAAAGGGGAAAAGGCACTACTTTATCTGGTGGTCCCGGAAAACAAAAAGCTATTGAGAGGGAGGGAATGAGTGGATGAAGTAAAACGCTGAAAGCGCTAACTGTGTTGTGATTGCAGATGGGGTAGCTTCCGCTTCTATCCCTTGCGGTCTCCCATATATCATCTAATTTTACCTTCCCTTTACCCCCAAGGAGCTCAAACGCTCTTTTCAGGCGTTGCTGGGAAGAGATATCCTCTCTCTTATTTTCCAAAAGCAAAAAGCTATTGCTCCTGATAAGCATGCCCTCGCTTGCCATTTTCCATCTCGCTTCCTTGGGGGTATATTCAATTACCATTCCACCTTCCCTATCCAAGAAAAGAAGAATGAAGCCACGATTCTCCCCCTCTGTGGAAAGGAAGCCCCTCCCTCTCATTTCCTCAACGATTTGAAGCGCTTCCCTGTTATTTTTCGCTTTCTCTGCGACTAACCTCATTATATGACGGTCAAGAAGGGCATCGGTTGGTTCCACATCGGTATAACCACCAGTGTTGCAAGCCCCAGCAAGCCCTGCCTCATTGAGGAAGTAGGCGATGCCGAGGTCTAAGGGTGACGCCCCAGCGATAAATTTCAGGCATCCATCTATTTTCTTTATAAAGAAACTTTGTTTCTGAATAGCGAAATCCCTGTTCTTATGGAGAATAGGGAAACCATCCTTCGTGGAGAGAGCAATAAAGGAGGTGCAATCATCGCTATGGGAAGGGAGATTGTGAGCAAGGATAAGGGAGAAGTCAACGCCTGAAGCCTTAGCTATTGCTTCCCCTTCCTCAAGCCAATGAGGAGCCACCTCCTCCATTATCCTCTCCAATCTCTTTACCCTAACCTCCCAGTCCTTCGGAGGGTCAGTTGAAACAGCAATATCCCTGATGCTGTCCTTTGCTACTTTTCCAAACAAATAGCCTACTTCTTCCGCTTTGCCTCTTAGGGTTGTCATCATCCCTTATTTTATCAAGTAAAGTCGCATCTCGTAAACATAAATTTTATCCCCGCCATTTGCGGAGAGAAAATCAACTCTCAATTTCCTTGCTTTGATATCGGGAAATCTTATGCGGAGGAAATATTTTGTGTTGTTTTTCACCTCCAAGATTTCTCTCCAATCCTCTCCCTCAAGTGCAAATAACTTAAAATCTTTGGGAATGTGAGGGGGAATATAGAAAGGTGGCAATTGACTATATTCCTTATCAATAGAAGCATCAAAGATAAACTGAAGAAAATTGAATGTCTTTTCCTCACCTAAATCTATTTCTAAATTATGGGGGAAGCCTTTTTCTCCATCTGATATCCAAACATTCGTCCATCTCTCCGGGCGGGATACGCCCGAAACGATATTATCAGGTGAGAAGGGATATAGGGTTGGAATGAGTTTGAAAAAGAGATTTTTACCCAACTTGAACCTCCATAGATTTCCAGTTTTATATATTTCCGTTAATCCGGGAAACGCCTCGCTTGTTTCCCTAATGTAAACATATTCGTTTGGCTCAAGATAAAACCAATAAATCCCTTTTTCAAATTTCCTTTGAATCTCTATTTCCACCTCCTGCTCCCCTTCTTTTAGATTTATTTCTCGCTGTAGTATATCTTCCTCAGCTGAGAAATCCCATAGGTCATAGGAACTTCTCAAATGGAAGGAAATGGAAGTGGCTTTTTCCGCCCTGAGGCTCAAAATCAATTTCTCAAGATAGCCTTGCAGGGGCAATTTCTGTCCGATAGGTTGAAGTAATTTCGCCTCGCTATCCCATCTTTTGAATCGCAAAGGAAATGAGGAAGCAGAGATTCTCGCATTTCTCAGCAAATCGTTTTCATCCTCGTTCTTCACACCGGGAACGAAACAGCCATCCTTCAACAATGTCTGCTGGAGTTCCCTTATATGCTTGGGGAATATATCCCTTGGATAAACCCCGTGTTTCTTACAAATGGCAACAGCGGTCCCCACTGCTTGACCTAAAAGCGCACAAGTTCCCATAAGCCTTGTGCTTCCCAATGCTATATGAGTAACGCTAATGTTCCTGCCCGCCATTAAAAGATTCTTTATGTTTCTGGAATAAAGGCATCTGAAGGGAATTTGATAAATATAGACGAACCTTTTCTCCCATTCCTCAATTCTCCCACTCGTGCAAGGCTCGGGGTAATCTTCCCTGGCGAGAATTCCTCCCGGGGTATGAAGGTCTATGAACCAACCTCCGTAGGCTACCGCATCGGGAAAAGCTCTTCTCGTTTTCAAATCCTCTTCCTTCAAAATATAGTCGCCGATGAAGCGTCTTGATTCCCTTTTTCCTGGCACCATTCCAACCCACTCAAGGGAGAAGTTCGCGAAGCCATGGTCGCCCTGATTCTTTAAGTGGTCCCAAACTCCCAGAAGGTGAGCGAGAAGGTTGTGCTTAATTTCCTCGTTATCGTATATTGTATCGTAAGGATAGCCGATTTCAATCCACCAATAGCCAGGCATTGAATTATGAGGTCTGAGTTTTAAAGTGATATCATCCTCCGGGTATTTGACTGCCCAGGAAGGAGGCTCAAAGGGGACGGGTTTTCCGCAATCTCTCACGAGGAACAGCAAGGAATTGCCCATTATGCCGTTATCTGGCTCATCCGGTGCGAGCTCCTCGCCAAATTCGGTTTTCCCTTCCCTGCCCATTCTGAATTCAGCGCCACAGGAAAAGGCGAGGGCACCATCTCCCGAGGCATCAACGAAATAATCCCCCTTTATTATCAGCTCTTTCTCCGAGCCGAGCTGAACGCAATGAACAGCTTCAATTAAATCCTTTTTCTTCATTATTCCCTTTCTACAAGATGTATTAAGAAACATATCCACTCCCTCTTCTCTGAGGGCATCGTAAAGGACGAGGTCGAGGACGGAGTTGGTTAAAGAGCTGTTGTGATACTGGAAATTCCTTCTTCTCTCCTCCAAGAATAGCTCGGCGATTATTCCCGTTTCCCTTGCCCAGGCGTTGAAAGAAGCAGCGCCGCCTATGGGGACTCTAATCTCAGAGCTGGCGTTTCCTCCGAATACGGGTCTATCCTGGATAATGCAAACGGAGAGCCCATGTCTGCGTCCCGCTAAAGCGGCACAGACGCCAGCCAGTCCTCCTCCAACGACAACAAGGTCATATTTTTCCTTCATTTTAAATCACTTACCTTTCCTATCAGTGCTTTCTCCTTTTGCAAATTTTAAGATGGTCATCCACAAGATGTCTATATCCTTTTAAAGGATTTTATCCCGCCAACTCCGAGGCTATTTTCCCAATCTTTTCTATCAAGGTATTGAAATCGCCTAAATTTCGGATTATCTCTTCCAGATATTCCTCCTTGAAAACCACAAAGCCATTCTCCAAGACGGTGAAATACTTATAGAAAGCTTCTAATCTTTTTTTGTAAACCTCCCTGTTTCTCGTGCGAGGATTTCTTATCCTCTTTTGTATTTCCTCCAAGTTATATACCGGATATGGCACCTGGACGATTTTTCTTCTTGTCTTGCCACTTCTCGCTTCCTTCCTCTCGCTTATCTTGGCTATCTGAAAACCTATATCTATATCCCGCACCATCGCATCTATTCCCTTTGCATCCAATTCAGCGTTGCAAATCAATTCATAGGGCATCCCTATCTTCGTGCAAACATATTCAAACATATAGCAGAAATCAAGTTGAGTAAGCAGAGAAACCCATGTTCTATACATTCTTGCTTTAAACCCTCTCAACAAAATCTAAATATGGAAGCAAGAGGTAAAATTTCCTTTGGCAGGTCTTGCTCAAACCTAATGTCCCTCACCTTTTCCCATTCTTCCCTCGTGGGCAGAGGAAGATTTTCTAACTGCGTTATGCTCAAATGATAGGTTATTTCTCTATAAGTCTCTTTTACATATCTTGAGACATAATCCGAGTTTAAATACTCAACCACTTCCTCCTCAGAGAGGTCAAAGGGAAACAAATTCTCTTTTTTTATCAAGTGGTAGACATCTCCCATCCAAGGATAGCCTATTTCGTCCATCGCCGCGGCCACTTTACCGCTTTCCCGAAAACCTAGTCCAACAACAATATGAGGAATGCCAAAAAAACTTCTTAGCTTTTGCACATCCTCTTTTCTTATCCAATAATCGGTATAATTCTCATAAATCACTTTGTATCGCTTTAGGTTCCTTCCATTCAGCAGGGGAAGAAATTTTTCCGTAGGCGGAGAATTAGATTTAATAATCAGAGGATTGTTCTTTATCTCTGGGGTGCGAGGAGAGATGCGGATATCGTAGATATCTCCCACCTTATAACTGCAAATCCTGTCTAACTTTCTGGTGAAGTCATTTTCAAAAGTGATGACCTCTCCCATCCAATGGGGATTTACCTTTATCTCCTTTATTTTCCCTCCTTGATGCTCAAATAGCTCCAATCTATGAGCGAACTGGGAAGATTTGATATAATTTAAGATAACGCAGGCGACATCGGCTTCTGGCTTAAACACATCTGCTCCAAGGTATATTAGAGCGGTTCCACCATTGCAAGATAGGAAGTCCCTTAACTTCTTAAATTCGTCAAGAATCATAAATGTTGCCGGCACGATGAAGATAAGCTGCCCGTCCTCTTTCAGCAAATTTATCGCTTTCTCTATGAAGGCACCATAAACATTGTATTTTCCATACCAAGTTTTAAACAATTTTTTATAATTAGCCTTTGTTGCGGGGTCTACCTTAATAGTGTAATGCTCGGAATGGCTGGGTATACCGTAGGGTGGATTTCCGATTATTATATCAAAGCGCAAATCGCTATTCCATAAAAGAAAATCTCCTTTAATTATGTTTACTTCACTATCGATTCCCAGGGCGGAAAGAAACTGAACGATGTCATCCCTTATTTCAACACCATAAAGCCTTGCCTTTTTGAAAAGAGAAGGAAGGTTTCTTTTGATGCCGATTAAAAACTGAGCCAAACCGCAAGCTGGTTCCAATATATTTACTTCTTTTCCCTCAAATCGCTGATAATCTATCAAACCGACCATAAGGTCTACAATGTGTTGAGGTGTGAAGAATATTCCATAATCCTTCCTTACTTTTCTTAAATTGGCGTTTAAAATTGTCTCATAGGTAAAAA
>JBMFMH010000002.1:55212-60356 GCA_049970775.1 bacterium
TAATCCTTCCTTACTTTTCTTAAATTGGCGTTTAAAATTGTCTCATAGGTAAAAAGATGTTGTAGGGTTTCCTCTTTTATCAATAAAAATTCCGATGCTATCTCCTCGTATTCCTTTCTTTTCTCCATTGTCTCTTTGAAAATTTTATCACAAAAACCAATATGATGCAAATTGGAATAGAATTTGAAATCATTAAAAATAATGGTGATGATAAGGAGAGATGATGTCCCCGCTTAGGACAGGTGCCATTGAAGAAGGAATTGGGTCTGGAACCCTGATTTGAAGGTTTCCTTATATGGGAAAACGGGGAGAATAATTTTGCCATAGTTATGTGGAGAGGTTTCACAGGACACTGAGAGAAATTCTTCCCCTCTTGAGTTTATGATTAAACATCAATATTTTTTAGGATTCTACAAAGGCTTGACTGATTTGTTTAGATGTATTATTCTTTCTATTGCTCGGCTGCGCTAAGCGGGGAGCTGGCGGTGCCCTGAACCCGAAATCCGCCTATGCGGGGCTGAATTCCCACCAAGAGCTCTTCCTTTGTGGTAAGGGTCCTCTCAGAAGGCGATGAAGGTCGGGTCCCGATGGCGAGTTCCTCCTCTAAACCCCGCCAGGTCCGGAAGGAAGCAACGGTAAGGAGCGAGGGAAGCGTGCTCGGTAAACCTGACTGGAGCTGGAAGAGGGGAACAGCCTGCTGGAAAGGGAGCAGCGAAGGTGGGTGCGCAGCCGAGCAAATCTATTATCTAACCCCCTCCCTTTTTGGAAAGGAGGTAGCAAGGATGAAGGGAAAGATGATAAAAGGAGAAAGATTCATCGCGGTGAGGGGAGGAGGTTATTTTCCCGTTTTAATCAAGTTGGATAACAACGAGCTCTTGGCAGTGGTGAGAGGTGGAGCTCCCCATATCGGTGTCGGAGGGAGGCTTGATTTGATAAAGTCCAAGGACGGAGGAAGAAGCTGGTCTAAACCGAGGACCATCGCCTCTATTCCTCCCGATTCCCGTAATCCTGCTTTCGGTCAGGCTATAGACGGCTCGCTGATTCTCGCTTTCGCCGTTACAGGTCCCTATGAAAATGGTCAATTCACCTCCAAAACCCGAGGGTATACCGTCTGGATTACACGCTCCTTTGATAAGGGGGAAAATTGGGAAAGACCCCAAAAGCTTGATATATCGCCCCTACAATATGGTTCCCCCTATGGGAAAATCGTTCAATTAACCGATGGCACACTCCTTATGAATATTTATGCTTGGTATAGGGAAAAAGAAGGATTTTTTAGCTACATTTTCCGCTCAAGAGATAACGGGAAGACATGGGGTGAACCCACCCTCATCGCTCCCCGTTTTAATGAGACCGCTTTGCTCCCCCTTCCCGTGGGAGGACTTTTAGCCTTTCTGAGGGATGAGAAAAGTTCCGGTCTTTGGCAGAGTTTCTCATATGATGGAGGAAAAACTTGGAGCGAGCCCATAAGGATAACAGAGGGTCCCAAGCTGCCCGCGGACGCGATTTTGCTCAAAAGCGGACACATCCTTTTAACCTATGGACGACGCATCCCCCCTTATGGAGTGGAGGGAATGCTAAGCTACGATAAAGGCGAGAGTTGGGACAAGGAAAACTCGTTCCTTTTGGAATGGAAGGCAAAGAATGCGGATTGTGGCTACCCAAGCTCGGTCCAATTGGACGATGGAACGATAGTGACGATTTATTATGGGATAGGACACATTGAATATCCCAAGTTAAACGAATATGCTTTTTCCCTCAGATACAGGGAAGAGGAAATTAAAAAATAGTTGCTAAAAATCACTTTCAGTTTAAAAATATTGATATCAAAAACAAACGAAAGGAGAGATGCAAAATGTCCAAACCGAGGATTGCTCTTCAGCTTTACTCTGTGCGAGAAGATTGCCAGAGGGAATGGGAGAAGACTATTGAAGCGGTGGCTAAGATGGGTTACGAAGGTGTGGAGCTTGCGGGTTATTACGATAGGAGTGCTGAGGAATGGAGGAAATTGCTTGATAGTCTAGGATTAGTTGTTGCAGGAGCGCATATCCCCTTGGATTCCCTTCTCGGGGATGAGTTCAAGAAGACGGTGGAGTTTCATAAGATTCTCGGCAACAAGAACTTGATAGTCCCTTGGATACCGCCTGAGAAGTTCAACACGAAGGAAGCGATTTTGGAAACGGCAAAGCTCTTCAACGAATTATCTGAGAAACTCAAGGAAGAAGGAATGCGAACCGGCTATCACAATCATTCAGCGGAATTCCAGAAGGTCAACGGGGAGATGATATGGGATATTTTCTTTGGTGCAACTTCTCCCGATGTAATAATGCAGTTGGATACGGGGAACGCAATGCATGGAGGCGTTAGCGCCGATGAGGTCCTTGAATTCATCAAGAAGTATCCGGGAAGAGCGGTAACCGTCCACCTTAAGGAGTATTCCGCGACGAATGACAAGGCAATACTTGGGGAAGGGGATATGAAATGGAAGGAATTCTTAGCTCTTTGTGAAAGCGTTGGTGGAACAGAATGGTATATAATCGAGCAGGAAAGCTACGCCTATCCTCCCTTGAAGTGTGTCGAGCTCTGCATTAAGAATCTCAAGAAGATTATGGAGGAATAAGCCCTATGGCTGAGGGGAAGGTTAAAGTCGGAATCATAGGCGTTGGACAAATCGGTAAACATCACATTGAAAATTACAAGAGGATACCGGATGTGGAAATTGTAGCTGTTGCGGATATAAACGAGGCAGAAGCGAAGAGGGTAGCGGAGGTCTATGGTATTCCTTATTATTACACCGACTTCCGTGAGCTCCTGAAAAGAGATGATATACTCGCTGTGGATGTTTGCCTTCACAACAATTTGCATATGCCCGTAACGGTTGAAGCTCTGCAGGCGGGGAAAAATGTCTATTGCGAGAAGCCTATGGCTGGCTCCTATCGTGATGCGGAATATATGTGGCAAGCGGCAAAGGAAACAGGTAAAATGTTGAGCATTCAGCTGTCCACCCTCTTCTCTCGTGAGACTAAGGTAGCTAAGATTTTGATCGAAGAGGGTAAATTGGGGAAGCTATACTTCGCCCGTGCCACCGGATTCCGAAGAAGGGGACGCCCCTATGTTGACGGCTATGGAACTTATTATTTCGTAAAAAAGGAATACGCAGGAGGTGGAGCCCTCTACGATACAGGAGTTTATAACATAGCCAACATTCTATATCTTGCCGGCAATCCAATTGTGGAAAAGATTTCAGGAAAGACATTTCAGGAAACACCAATGGACGAGAAAAGAAAGGAGATAAGCGGTTACGATGTTGAGGAGCTCGCTGTTGGATTAGTTAAATGTAAGGACGGTTTCACCCTTGATATAATTGAGGCGTGGGCGATTCATCTTGACGGCTTTGAAAGCTCCTTTATCGTGGGAAACTTGGGAGGAATCAGGCTCAATCCCTTTGGCTTCTTTACAAGCGAAGGGGACCTCTCCTTCAATTGCGCAGTTGATTTAGGGGAAGCGGATTGGCGCTGGCACACGCTGAGGGAAAACGCTGATGCTTATGATAGCCCGCAACAACATTGGGTAGCTGCTCTTAAGGGAAGGGTTCCTCTTCTGCCTACAGCTGAAATAGCTCTAAACACTATGTTGATATCCGAGGGGATTTATCTTTCCGATAGATTGGGAAGAGAGGTAACAGCTGAAGAAGTGAGGCAGATGTCCAAGTCTACTGCCTTGAAGGTATAAAGGGAGGTGAAGTAATGCCCAATATTTATGTTGAAGGACCTCCTATAAAGGATTTGGACAAGAAGCGGAAACTTGTAGCGGATATAACGGAGGCTGCCGCCGAGGCTTTCGGCTTGCCTAAGGAGGCGATAATCGTGACTATCCGGGAGAACCTCCCGGAGAATGTCGCCATAGGAGGTAAGCTAATCATAGATAGAGGCAAGTAGATGGAATATCAAGCTCTTTATAGGAAGTGGCGCCCTCAACGCTTTGATGAAGTTGTGGGGCAAAGGCATATAGTGCAAACTTTACAGAATGCTGTAAAAAGTGGAAATGTGGCTCATGCATACCTTTTCTGTGGACCGAGGGGAAGCGGTAAAACGACTACCGCACGCCTCTTAGCAAAGGCTATGAATTGTAGAAAAGGACCAACCCCCCAGCCCTGCAACGAATGCGATATGTGCTTAGCGATTGCAGAGGGTAGGGCAATGGATGTGATAGAGATGGATGCAGCCTCAAGCACGAGCGTTGACGATGTGCGGGAATTGCGGGAAACTGTCAGGCTTGCTCCTGCTCAGGCGAGATACAAGTTCTATATAATAGATGAGGTTCACAGGCTATCTCGTGCCGCTTTTGACGCTCTATTGAAAACCCTTGAGGAACCGCCCCCAAATGTTATCTTCGTCTTAGCTACCACTGAGCCCAACAAGGTGCCGCCCACAATCGCTTCTCGTTGTCAGAGGTTCGATTTCCGAAGAGGAAGCGAAAAGGAAATCAGGGATTATCTCAAGAAGGTAGCCGAGGGAGAGGGCGTGACGATTGAAGAATCCGCCCTTTCCCTCCTTGCCTCTCGTGCAGAAGGAAGCTGGCGTGATGCCCTTTCCCTATTTGAACAAGTCTGGGCATATGCCGGAAACAAAATTGACAGAAAAGCAGTGGAGGAAGTTTTAGGGATTGTGGAGGATGAGACACTTTCCCGCTTCGTGCGCGCCATCGCAAATGGAAATGTGGGAGAAGGCATAAGATTGATAGGCGATGTTTTGGATAAAGGGAAGGACCCAAGGGAGTTTTTGAAAGCCCTTATCAACCGATTCAGGAACCTTCTTATGGTGAAGGTGGGTGGGGCATCCATTGTAGAAGTGGAGGAAGAGAAAAGGAAGGAATTGGAAGAAGAAGCTGGTTATTTCTCCTCCAATGTTATTCTCCAGATGATAGAATCCGCTTTTTCAACTGAGAATTTGCTAAGGCTTTCTCCTTCTCCCCGCCTTCCGCTGGAAATGCTCCTCGTTAGGCTTATCCAGATAACGGGAAAGCTGGTTGAGGTGGAAAAGGAATTGGTTAAAACCGAAAACGAGAGGAAGGAGATTAAGAAGGAAGTGGCTGTGGAAGAAGAGGAGGCGGTGAAAATAGAGGTGAAGAAAGATGAGGTGAAG
>JBMFMH010000003.1:0-52650 GCA_049970775.1 bacterium
CCTCTTTGGGGCACCCCTCGGCTTTTTTCGTCATTGCGAGCCCACCTCCTTGCAGGTGGGCGTGGCAATCTCGATTTTAGATTGCTTCGTCGCTTCGCTCCTCGCAATGACGAAAGGGTGGTGGGCACCCCTCTATGAGAGGGGAACTATTCAGCAAATCTCAAAAACAAAACTTGCCTTTGTTGAGTATGTTGACGAAATAACCTCTCCTTATGATAATTATAATGAAATGAAAATCGGAATTATGGGAGGAACCTTTGACCCAATCCACATCGGACATCTCGTCGCCGCCGAGGAGGCGCGAGCGGTCTTCCGCTTGGATAAGGTAATCTTTGTCCCCAATTACCAACCTCCTCATAAACCAGGCGTCCTAGTGACCAATCCCGAACACCGCTACGCTATGGTCCTTCTCTCCATCTATACTAACCCCTATTTTGAGGTATCAAGAATAGAGATTGAAAGAGGCGGTCCCTCCTACGCAATAGACACCGTTAAGGAATTCCGCAAGTTATATCCCGAAGCGGAAATATACTTCATCACTGGAGCGGATGCAATTGCAGAAATACTTTCCTGGAAGCAAGGAAAGGAAATCCTCAAGCTCTGCAAGTTCATAGCTGTTACCCGCCCCGGTTATGATATTGAGAAGGTAAAAGAGAAGTTGCGAGGGATTGATAACAACAATGTTGAATTCTTGAAGATAACCGAGATAAACATCTCCTCAACTGAGATAAGAACAAGGGTTAAGGAAGGAAAGCCGATTAAATACCTTGTTTTGGATACGGTTGAAAACTATATTTACAAGCACAATCTTTACACAGGAGGCAGATGAATTTGCGGAAGTTTCTCCTAATTGGGATAACCCTTCTCATACTGATGCCCGCGAGCTTTTTCGCCGGCTTCTACTACGGAAAAAGCGAACATTCCCTGCCCTTCATCCAACCCTCATTCTCCCCACAGGGAAAGATAACCTTCCTTATAGTGGGATTGGACCAGGGGATAAATATGCCGAACAATGAGGGAAGGAGCGACACGATAATCGTCGGCTCCCTGGATTTGGCAAGCTCAAAAGCCTTCCTCCTTTCCATCCCTCGTGATACGCGAGCCTACATTCCCGCTGAGGGAAAGGAGGATAAAATCAATGCCGCTATCGTCGTGAAGGGAGTGGAGGCGACGAAGGAAGCGCTCACCAATCTCCTGGGAATCCCCATAGATTATTACATCAAAGTGCGCGTTGAGGGCTTCCAAAAAATCGTTGACCTTTTAGGGGGAATTGATATCTATGTAGATAGAGATATGCATTACAAAGATGATACCCAACATTTATACATCAACCTAAAGAAGGGTTATCAGCATCTCAATGGTTATCAAGCGATGGGTTTTGTTAGATTCAGACACGAAGCGATGGGGGATTTAGCGAGGATAAAAAGACAACAAAGATTCATCCTCGCCCTTCTTCAGAAAATCCACTCCCCTGCCGTTCTTCCCCATCTTCCTTCCCTTTTGCGTGAGATTTACAGGAATGTGGAGACGAACTTTACCCTCTCTGACCTCCTTTTTCTCGCGAAAAAATACAGAAACGAATTGCCCACGGTTGAGACAGCCGTTCTTCCCGGTAAGCCCCAAACGATAAATGGAGTAAGTTATTACCTACCCGATTCCGACAATTTGCAATTCATAGCCGAAAGGATGCTCAATCCATCCGCAGGGAAGGAAAGTGGTCCGACGGTTGAGGTGCTGAATGGAGGGGGAATCCCCGGGGCAGCGGCAAAGGCGGCGGGGAAGCTTTCCCAACTTGGCTTTGATGTTGTTTACATTGGAAACGCCGATAGCTTCTCCAACCTCAAAACCACCGTTATTGTCCACACCGATGGCTTGAACGAGGCAGCGAAGATATTGAAGCAGACGCTGGGCTGTGGTGAGATAAAGAAGGACAGAAATATGGGGAAAGCCGATTTCACCGTCATTTTGGGAAAAGACTTCTTTCCCTAAAATGTTTATAATAAAATCAAAAATGAAAGGAGGAATGGAACTGGAGAGGAAAGATTCCAGAAAAGCGAAGACCCCCAAGGGCAAAGCCGGTTTATTGGCAAGGATATTGGAAAGGAAGAAGGCAGACGATGTTGTGGTTATAAGGACGAGGGATAAAACATTTATCGCCGATTACTTTGTTATCTGCTCCGCTACTTCCGATACGCACGCAAGAGCATTGCTCGAGGCGATTGAGGAGAATTTAGAGAAAAATGGCACTCCTCCCCTCTCGGTTGAGGGAATTGATTCCCTAAAATGGTCGTTAATAGATTGTGGTGATGTGATAGTTCACATATTCTCACCTGAGGCAAGGGAATATTATCGTTTAGAGGAGATTTGGTATGAATGAGGAAGAGAAGGAAAGGCTCCTGCATTTCACCCTTCTACATTTAAGGCGAGGGGATGTAAAGAAGGCTCTTGCCACTTGCCAGCAGATACTTGATGCTGACCCTGAGGACCCATCTGCATTGGAGCTTATGGGAGATATAAAGTCGGAGCAGGGTAACCTAGAGGAAGCGCTGTCATATTACAAGAAAGCATTGGAAAAGAATCCCTCGGCGGGCGGGGTGGAGGAAAAGTTAGCGAGGACCGTTCTCAAGATAAAAGAAGAGGAAGGAGCTTTTGATATAAAAGAGGAACCGATGATAAGATTTCCCCTTCTCGCTGGGCTACTTTCCCTCGTGTTTGCTGGATTAGGGCAGTTTTACAATGGAGATGTAGCGAAGGGAATCGCCGGAATAATTCTTGGTGCTTTATTTCTCCTCATTCCCCTTGCTTTCAAAATCCCCTTGCTTTTTATACTCTGGGGATTTGTAAACTTCGCTTTCGCAATGGAAGCTTACGCAACTGCTAAACGAACTTCCGAGAGAGAGAAAAACAAAAGCGAATAAAAAGCATCCTTTATCTCATCCCACTACTTCGCTAAGAGGACAAGTGTTATCTTGACTTTTTTACCCCTTAAGTTAAAATCAAATAATGATGAAACCCTATGCCCCAAGACAAAATCATCATCAGAGGCGC
The DNA here is from genome assembly GCA_049970775.1 of bacterium. GTDB lineage: Bacteria > Armatimonadota > JACIXR01 > JACIXR01 > JACIXR01 > JACIXR01. Next base: position 3,049 of record JBMFMH010000003.1, read on the forward strand.
AAGGCAACATAATCTCAAGAACATCAATCTGGAGATTCCCCGAGATAAGTTAATCGTCATAACCGGTTTATCAGGCTCGGGAAAATCATCGCTCGCTTTTGACACAATATACGCTGAGGGGCAGAGACGATATGTTGAGAGCCTATCCGCCTATGCCCGCCAGTTCCTTGAGCAGATGGAGAAACCGGATGTTGATTTCATTGATGGGCTCTCACCTGCTATCTCCATTGACCAAAAATCCGCTCCCCGTAATCCTCGCTCCACGGTGGGAACCATCACCGAGATATACGATTACCTTCGCCTCCTCTTCGCTCGCATCGGCATCCCCTACTGTCCAAATTGTGGCGTAAAAATAGAAAGACAAACAGTTCAGCAAATTACAGACCAAATCCTCTCCTTCCCGGAAGGCACAAGAATACTCATCCTAGCTCCCATTGTGAAGGGGAGGAAAGGAGAATATAAATCACTTCTTGAAGAGGTTAAGAGGGAAGGCTTCACAAGGGTAAGAGTGGATGGGCAAATGCTCAATTTGGCGGAGGAGGAGATTCCAACCCTAGATAAATATAAAATCCATCATATAGAGGTGATTGTTGATAGGATAGTTTTAAGGGAAGGGATAAAGGGGAGGTTGACAGATTCAATAGAAACTGCTTTGAAGATGGGGAAGGGACATCTGCTCGTCAGCATAGTGGATGGAGAAGAGCTCCATTTTTCCGAAGAATTCGCCTGCCCAATCTGTGGCTTCAGTATGGGGGAGCTTGAGCCAAGGAAATTCTCCTTCAACTCTCCCTACGGCGCCTGTCCAACCTGTCATGGTTTGGGCTATATAACTGATTTCTCCCCTGATTTAGTGTTTGATTATGAGAAGAGCATCGCAGAGGGAGGTATAATACCGCTCAGGAAATTCTATAGCGAATATTATCCTGCCATCATAAGGAGCCTCGCTGAGGAATACCGATTCAGCCTCCACGAACCAATAAAAAATCTCCCCCAAGAGATAAGGGATATACTTTTTTATGGAACGAATAGACCCGTCTTCATCTCCTATACTAATTGGCGAGGTTTTGAAAGAGAGTATTGGACACACTTCAGAGGAATTAAGGAAATGCTTGAGGAAAAACTCAGGAACAGCACTTCCGAAAGGGTGAGGGAAGAAGTAGCCGAGTTTATGGCAACCTATACTTGCCCCGATTGTGAAGGAAAAAGGTTGAGGAAGGAAAGCTTAGCGGTGAAAATCGCTGACAAAAACATCTATGAAGTAACCCTTTTATCCGTTGACGAGGCTTATAAATTCTTTGCCTCCTTACCTGAACAATTGAGCGAGAAGGAAAGGATAATAGCTCAGCCAATTTTGAAGGAGATTCAAGCTCGCTTAGGCTTTCTAAAGGATGTCGGACTTGGCTATCTCACCTTGGAGCGTCCAGCGAACACATTAGCGGGAGGAGAAGCACAGAGAATAAGGCTTGCTACCCAGATAGGTTCGGGATTGATGGGCGTTATCTACATACTCGATGAACCTTCCATAGGTTTACATCCAAGGGATAATAGACGCCTCCTTGATACCCTTATCAAGCTGAGGGACCTCGGCAATACCGTGATAGTGGTTGAACACGACGAGGAAACGATTAGGATGGCGGATTGGATTGTAGACCTCGGACCGGGGGCGGGGGAAAATGGTGGATATGTAGTTGTTTCGGGAACTTTAGAGGATGTTATCAAGGAGCCGAGGTCGCTGACAGGACAGTATCTCTCAGGAGCGAGACGAATTCCCGTCCCCAAAACGAGGAGAAAACCGAAAGGGAAATGGCTAATAATTAGGGGAGCAAAGAAATACAATCTAAAGGGAATAGATGTTAAGATTCCCCTCGGTCTCTTTGTGGCGATAACTGGGGTTTCGGGCTCCGGGAAAAGCACCCTTTTAGAGGAAATCGTTTATCCCGTCGTCTCAAATCATCTCTATGGAACGAGGCTTCCGACAGGGGAATATGCTGGGGTAGAAGGGCTGGAGGAGCTGGACAAAGTGATAAATATTGACCAATCACCCATAGGAAGAACTCCTCGCTCCAATCCCGCCACATACACAGGAGTTTTTGATTTAATACGCCAGCTGTTTGCGCAGCTTCCAGAGGCTAAAGCACGAGGCTATAAGCCGGGGCGCTTCTCCTTCAATGTCAAGGGTGGAAGGTGTGAGGCTTGCCGCGGAGATGGCTATATAAAAGTGGAGATGCAATTCCTTCCCGATGTATATGTTAGATGTGAGGAATGTAAGGGGAAAAGATATAATAGGGAAACATTGGAGATAAAATATAAGGGGAAAACCATCGCCGATGTTTTAGATATGACGGTTGAAGAAGCTCTCCATTTCTTCCGCAATATTGAACCCATTAGAAAGAAGCTGGAGACACTTAACGATGTGGGACTGGGCTACATTAAGCTTGGTCAGCCAGCAACAACCTTATCAGGAGGAGAGGCGCAGAGGGTGAAGTTGGCAACGGAGCTATCTCGGAAAGCAACGGGAAGGACTCTTTATATATTGGATGAGCCAACAACAGGGCTCCACTTTGCAGATGTGGAAAAGCTACTGAATATCCTCCACAGATTGGTTGATAGGGGAAACACAGTTTTGATAATTGAGCATAATCTGGAAGTGATAAAGACAGCAGATTGGATAATAGACCTCGGTCCTGAAGGTGGAGAGCAAGGTGGATACATCATCGCTGAGGGTCCTCCAGAGGAGGTAATGAATAATCCGATCTCCTACACGGGGCAGTTCCTGAAAAAAGTCCTTGCCCAAGAGAAGGTTGCAGTAACAACGAGTTGAGGGATATGCTTAGCGTGGGGATAGTGGGATTGCCAAATGCGGGGAAAACGACCCTTTTCAATGCCCTCACTCAATCCTCAGCTGAGGTAGCCCCCTACCCTTTTACAACAATAGACCCTAATCACGCCATTGTTCCCATCCCAGATGAGCGCCTTGCTGCTTTGGCCAAAATATTCTCACAGGAAATCGTTAAACCTGCAACGATTGAGTTCGTTGATGTAGCTGGGTTGGTCAAGGGAGCTCACCAAGGAGAGGGATTGGGAAACCAATTCCTTGCTCAATTAAGGGAGGTTGATGCGATAGTTCATGTGATAAGATTCTTTTCCAACCCTCAAATCCCCCATATTGAGGGAACAGTTGACCCAAAAAGAGATTTTGAAATCATTAACATCGAGCTTCTTTACGCTGATTTGGAAACGGTGGAAAGAAGAATGGAAAGGATTAAAAGAAGAACGGGTGAGAAAGAAAAGGAGGAATGGCGAATATTGGAACAGCTCAGGGAACATCTGGGTCAGGGAAAATGGGCGAAAACTTTTCCCGTTGACGAGAAAACAAAAGAAGTGATAAATGGTCTTTTCCTCCTCACCGCTAAGCCGTGCCTTTTGGTCGCGAATATAGATGAGGATGAGGTAGGGAAGATAGAAAGGATCGAGATAAATGGGAATGAAGCAATACCGATATGCGCAAAATTAGAGGCGGATATACTTGCCCTTTCTCCCGATGAGAGGCAGGAATATTTGGAATCGGTTGGCATAGAGGAAACGGGTTTAGCGAAGCTCTTAAAGGAAAGTTATCGTGCTCTTGGATTGATAACTTTTTACACGGGAGTGGGGAGAGAGCTACGGGCTTGGCCTATAAAGGAGGGAACAACCGCTTGGGAGGCGGCGGGAAAGATACACACCGATATCCAAAAGGGATTTATAAAAGCGGAAGTAATATCGTTTGAGGAGTTATTAAGGATTGGTTCTTGGAGTTTAGCGAAGGATAAAGGTCTTGTTAGGATTGAGGGTAAGGGATATGTTATGAGAGATGGAGATGTCGCCTACTTTCGCTTCCATCCCTGAGGGGTGTTATTCCCCTCTCATAGAGGGGTGTCGGCTTTGCCGACGGGGTGTTCCTCCGTCATTGCGAGAAGCGATAGCGACGAAGCAATCTCGTTGTAGATTGCTTCGGCTTCCCTCCAGGAAGCCTCGCAATGACGAAAAGTGTGTGAAAATGGAAAATCCCTAATAAAGCTTTATAGGTAGAATGGGAATCTTGAAGCTCTTTCCTCTCTTTAGGGGGTTATCCTTCAGTATGGGGAAGCTAGAAGCGGGAAAGAGGGCAGACCTACCGAAACGCTGGGCGAGGTCATCCACCGCCTCGTAGAGCCTGGCAATTCTCTCCGCCTTAAGCGGGCTCTCAAATATATTCGGCTGAAAGCCACGCCTGGGAAGCAAGTCCGCCAAAATAACCCCCGTCTGACGATAAAGCACCCCTTCCTCAAATATCTCCTCAAACGGCTTCCTTAAAAGAGGGAGTATCTCCAAAGGATAGGCGGAGGGAGAGGAAAGTTTAATCTCCATACCCACGCTGCTGAAGTCCTGCCTGCGGAGGAAAAAAAGCACCTTCCTCGCTAGCAATTCGTATTTTCTTGCCTTGAAACAAGCTTTCTCCAAGTTTAGAGAGAGATGAGCAAAAAGAAGGTTCTTGTCAGAGGTAGGGGTAAAAGTCAAGGCTTTACTAATTGATTTATAGGAGCTCTTAGGCTCCGGATTAACAGGATAAACGCTTATCCCTCTCAGCTCCAACCATATTTCATAAAAGGGCTTTGAGAAATATTTTCGGATGAAGTTTTCCGGCTTACGGGCGAATTCAAGGGCGGTTTTAATGCCCAGCTTCTCACATAAAGAAGCGGTATTCGGTCCTATCCCCCACACCTCGGAAATAGGCAAATCCTTGAGGTAAAGATGAATCTCTCGCCCAGATATCACTGTTAAACCATCTGGTTTCCTATGCTTTGAGGCGATTTTAGCCAAAACCTTCGTCAGACTTATCCCTACTGAAACTGTTATCCCCAACTCCTTCTTAATCGTTTCCTTTATGTGAAAGCCTATTTCCTCATATGAGGAATGATGTATCCTTCTCAAGCCGGTCAAATCAACGAAAGCCTCGTCTATTGAATACTCCTCCACTATGGGAGAGAATCTGCGTAAGATATCAAAGATGCGCAGGGAGAAGATGCTATATTTCTCATAATCTGAACTTAATACAATCACCTCGGGAAATTTTCTCTCCACTTCCTTTATCATCATCCCTCTCTCCACGCCGAGCGCCTTCGCCTCGTAGCTTGCCGCTGTAACAATACCCCTATCCTTGCCCACCACGATTGGTTTTCCCTTGAGCGAGGGATTGACCGCCTGCTCGCAGGAAGCAAAGAAAGCATCCGCATCCAGATGGAGAATCGCACGGGGGAAATCGTGAATCGTAATGGGCTGTTCCCCTTTCATCTATATTTTCTCACCACCCCAACTACAACCCCGAAGATGTTCAGGCTCTCCGTTGGTTTTATCACAGGGTAGGAGGGATTAGCGGGAGCAAGGACTATCTGCCTTCCTTGCTTACGAAAATACTTCATCGTCCATTCACCGTCCACCTCGGCGATTACTATATCGCCGTTTTTAGGGGAAAGGCTTCTATCGACCAAAACGAAATCGCCTGGCAAAATCCCCGCCTCTATCATAGATTCTCCATAAACCCTCACGAGATAGGTGGAGGTTGGATTCTTAACCAACCATTCCTCCAAGGAAATGCTCTCAAAGAGCTCCTCCTCCGCTGGGGAGGGGAAGCCAGCGGTTATATGCCCTACGAGTTTTAACTCTACCTTTTCCACCTCGCCAATCGTTATCGGCTTCAGGTCATCTATCTCTTTTTTGGAAGGCATAATTCTCTCCTTTTTGTCTAATTCTATTTTCATTCTGCCTTACTTTTGAATTGATGTCAATAGAAGAGGCAGTTATAATAAAGAAGAAATGAAAATCCTCGTAACTGGTGGCGCAGGGTTCATCGGTTCAAATTTAACTCGCTTCCTCTTGAATAGAGAGAAGCCCCAACTCGTTATCGTCATTGATAATCTCTCGACTGGCAGGTTGGAGAACCTCTCATCCGTGATGGATAACCCTCGCCTTAAATTCTTCCACGCAGACCTTACGAGAGATTTCACCCTTATTGACTTCGTTTTTCAACGCTATTCCCCAAACATCATCTTCCACTTAGCCGCAGAGGCTCATGTTGATGAGAGCATCCGCAATCCCCTCATTGCTTCCTCAAATTTCCTTATGACGAATGTGCTGTTGGAAAAGGCAAGGGAATACAAGGTGGAGAGGTTCATCCATATTTCAACGGACGAGGTATACGGACCTATTCCTACTGGCTTCGCAGATGAGAACTATCCCCTCAATCCTTCAAGCCCCTACTCCGCTTCAAAGGCGAGTTCAGACCTCCTCTGTTTAGCTTATCATAAAACCTATGGGGTGCCCGCCATCATATCAAGATGCACGAATAATTTCGGACCCTATCTTGATGTGAGGCGTCTCATCGCCCGCCATATAACGAACGCCCTCTTGAATCACGACCTGCCTCTTTGGGATGGCGGCGGGCAGATGAGGGATTGGCTTTTCGTGGAAGACCATTGCACCGCTTTGTGGCTTCTTATGGAAAAAGGTGAACCTGGTGAGATTTATAATATCGCTGGTGGAAATATTTTGAGGAACATAGAAGTAGCAGAGGCTATTTTGCGATTGATCCCCGATTCAAAAAGCAAGATAGTTTTTCGTGGTTCACGCCCCGCTCACGACATTCGTTACGCTTTGAACGCCGATAAGGTAAAAATGCTTGGTTGGAAGCCGAAATACGGATTTGAGGAAGCATTAAGGATGACGATTGATTGGTATAAGGAAAACGAGGGATGGTGGATGAGCAAGAAGAGAGAAATAGAGGAGAAATTCTATGGAGAGCTCGGAAGATGAAGGGTCCTATGTCTTCATTAAGGGCTTGCTTCGCTTTCGCCCGCATTCACTTTTTTCCGTTATTGCGAGGCTTCCCAGAGGGAAACCGAAGCAAATAAAAACCGAGATTGCGGAGTCGTTTCGCTCCACCTAATTCCCCTTCCTTGAAGGGGTGCCGAGCGCAGCGAGGCGGGGTAGTTGTTAGAACACCCCGCCCCTACGGGGCACCCCTCTGGGAGAGGGGAATTTGGAAAGAGTGGGGAAACATCTACCGTTGATTCCCTCCCATCTTTTCCCTAATCGCATCGCAGATGAACTCTATCTCCTCTCTTTTTATCTCCGGATACATCGGTAGAGAGAGAACCATCTTAGAAGCCCTTTCCGCACGAGGAAAATCCCCTTCCTTATAACCTAAATCGCCGTAAATTGAAATCAAATGAAGGGGAACGGGATAATAAACCGCGGTTTCCACGCCCTTCTCCCTAAGATACCTTTGCAATTCATCCCTTTCCTCAAGGGCGATAACATAGGAATAATATATGTGCTTGCAACCTTCTTTCTCAACAGGCAAATGCAAATCTAATCCCCTCAATAGGTAATCATAAACCCTTGCATTATCCCTCCTTCTCTCGTTCCACTCGTCAATATACTTCAGCTTTACCTGAAGAATTGCTGCTTGTAAAGCATCCAATCTGCTCTTATACCCATCCCTTATGTATTCCCTATATTTGCTTGTTGCCCCATGCACCCTTAACGCCTTCACCTTTTCCGCCACCTCTTCATCGTTAGTGGTCACAAGTCCTCCATCTCCATAACAACCGAGATTCTTCGTTGGGAAAAAGGAAAAACAACCGACATCTCCAATTGAGCCCACCTTTTTCCCCTTGTATTCTGCCCCGAAAGCCTGAGCACAATCCTCCACTACCTTCAAATTGAACCTTCTTGCAATCTCCATTATTCTATCCATCTCCGCTGGATGCCCGTATAGATGCACAACTAAGATTGCCTTCGTTCTCGGCGTTATCCTCTGCGAAATCTCCTCAGGGTCTATATTGTAGGTTTCCTCATCTATATCAGCGAAGACAACTTTTGCCCCTCTTCTTCTTATCGCCTCTGTCGTCGCTATGAAAGTAAAGGGAGTGGTTATCACCTCGTCCCCTTCACCGATTCCAAGGGCATCAAGAGCGAGGAGAAGAGCATCTGTTCCCGACCCCACGCCAACCGCGAACCTCGTCCCGATGTATTCGCCCGCTTGCCTTTCAAAGTTCTCCACCTCTGGTCCCAAAATGAACCTCCCACTCTCAAGAACCCTATCTATGGCGGATTGAATTTCTTCTTTTATCTTATGATACTGGGCAACGAGGTCAACGAGCTGTATCCTCTTCATTGGTTCTCCACCCATTCCTCAGGAGGAACATCCCTCTCTACCCTTGCCGGCACCCCTTTAACCAGCTTATAAGGAGGAACATCACGAGTTACTATTGAACCAGCAGCGACAAAAGCTTCCCTTCCTATCCTTATATTAGGCAAGATGATGGAGTTCGCTCCCACCCGAGCACCAAACTCAATATGAGCCCCTCCTTTATACTTAAATCTCTCCCTCGTCCGTCCCATAAAATTGTCATTTGTTGTAACAACACAAGGTGCTATAAATACATAATCCTCAATGGTTGTGAGAGCACAGATATAGGCGAGGGATTGCAATTTGACATAATTTCCTATCTTAACATCGTTGTCAATCACAACTCCCCTTCCCACTATCACATAATCACCGATTTCACAGTTCTCCCTTATAGAAGCGAGGTCGGCTACCATCGTTCGCTCCCCTATTTTAACCCCAGCATAGATGATCGCCGATGTGCCGATGGTGCAATATGCACCTATCTTTGTAGGAGGGAAAGGTTTCTCCACCTTGACGGTAGAGGTAGGAGCTGGTGTTGGCTGCTTACCTATTACCACATTATCACCTATTAATGTATTATGCCCGATGAAACAACCGGGGTAAATCACCACATTGTTCCCTATCTTTACCTCGTCCTCTATCACCACATCGTCCTCTATAATCACATTTTCCCCCATGGTCACCCCTTTCCCTAGCTTCGCTTTCTCGCTTATATAATTCATCTCTCTAACCTCCTTTTATCTTAATTCCTTTTTCAAGTGCCTTCTGGGCTAATTCAAGCACTTTGAGAACCTTCAAGCCCTCTTCCCCATCAGTCTTTGGCTTCTCCCTCGTTTGGATACAACGAACGAACTCCTCGCATTCCTCTTTTAAAGGCTCCCTTTGGGGAACGGCAGGGGAATATATATCTCCATAGCGAGGAGTGAAAATGCTCATAATGGCGTTCTGTTTGATATCAATTGAATGTTCATAGACCTTAAGCTTTTCAAAAGGTTCAACATCGTCAAATATCAGCATCTTCTTCTCGCCCACTATCAAAGTTTTCCTTATCTTGTGAGGAGCTAGCCAGCTTACCTGGATATCAGCCATTATGCCTGAGGGTAAATCCAAGTGCAAAAAGATTATATCCTCTATGCCTTTTTGCAGGAAAAATCCACCGTGGGCGCAGATGGAGGATGGCATCTCATCAAAAACATAAAGAAGAATTGAGATATCGTGGGGGGCCAAAGACCAGAGGACATTTTCATCGCTCCGCACCTTTCCAAGGTTCAATCGCTGGGAGAAAAAGTAATAGGGCTTTCCTATCTCCCCGTTTTTTATCATCTCTTTCATCTTCTCGACTGCGGGATGGTAAAGCATAAGATGACCCACCATCAAAATTCTCTCGTTCTTATTGGCAAGCTCAACTAACTCCTCACCCTCGGAAAGTGAAAGGGCAAGGGGCTTCTCCACGAAAACATCCTTTTCCGCTTCAAGCGCTTTTCTGGCCAACTCATAATGCGTATTCGCTGGCGCAGCGATGAAGATGCCTTTAATATCTTTATCGTTAAGAACGGCGTCATAGTCTGAGGTTACGAGGACATCGGGAAAAGAAGCCTTCGCTTTATTGCGATTCTCCTCGCTCAAATCAACGATATAAGAGAGCTGTGCGGACCTGCTCCCGATTAAGGAACGGGCTATATTAGGTCCCCAATAGCCATAACCTATCAAGGCAACCTTAACCATTGAACAACCTCCTTATATTATATAATAGAAGAAATTTTGCCAAGAAATGTTCCAAGAAGTTTCATAGAGAGGATATAATCTCCACAATCCTCTCTCCTGCCCTGCCATCGCCGAAGTAATCTCTCCGTGGCGATGTGGGAGGCGATTTCCTTGCATATTCCAATATCTTTTCCACATCCGTTCCCGCAAGGACATTCCAACCACCTTCCAGCGTCTCCACCCAACCAGTTTCGTTTCTTAATGTTATGCAAGGAACGCCCAAAAGATAAGCCTCCTTCTGCACCCCTCCTGAATCCGTCAATATCGCCCTTGCATTCCTCTCTAAAACCAACATATCCAGATATCCAACTGGTTCAATAACCTTCAATTTTCTCAATAAATCGCTCAAACCGTATCTTTCAACCGCTTTCTTAGTGCGTGGGTGAATGGGGAAAACGACGGGAAGCTCCAACTGATTGAGGGCGAATAGCAAGTTGTGAAGATTTTCCTTCCTATCGGTATTTTCCGCCCTATGAATGGTCGTTAGGTAATAGTTTTTTGGCTCCAAAGCTAAATCCTTGAGAATCCTGCTGTTCAATTCCGCTATGGGCAAGGAGCCGAGAATGGCATCAAACATAACATCACCGACGAAGAAAACACCTTCTTCAATCCCTTCCCTTTTCAAATTTTTCACCGCGGTTTGGGTGGGGCAGAAAAGGAGCGAGGATAAATGGTCTGTAAGAATGCGGTTTTGCTCCTCAGGCATCGCTTTATTGAACTCCCTTATCCCTGCCTCTATATGAGCAACTTTTATGTTCAGCTTTGAGGCGGCGAGGGCACCGGCGAGAGTGGAATTGGTATCGCCGTAGACAAGGACGAGGTCAGGTTTTTCCTTGAACAAGACTTCCTCTATGCGTTCAAGCATTCTCGCTGTCTGCTTGGCGTGAGTATCGCTTCCCACCTCCAAATTATAATCGGGTTTTTTTAATTTCAATTGTTGAAAGAAAATCTCGGACATCTCGTAGTCGTAATGCTGACCGGTATGGAGGAGGATTTCCTCTATCCGATGAGAAGAGGATACATTGTGTTTCTCAATTGCTTGAGAAACAATCGTCGCCTTGATGAATTGTGGTCTCGCTCCTACAACGGAGATAATCTTCATCCTTTTAAAAATTTTACCTTATTATAAGAAAATTTCAATTCACAATTAAAGGCTTCGTTGCTAGGTAACTCTTAAGAGGCAGAATTTTTGGGGACACCCCGACAGATTTCGTCTGCAGAGATTGCTTCGCTTTCGCTCGCATCTATTCTGGCTCTTAGGCCCCTATAGGTGCTCCACGGAAATTTGGCCAAAAAATGGCAGGGCTCAAAGGCTCATGCGAGCGCACAGCCCTTCCTCCTCTGCATCCTAGTTGTTATTTGGCGTATTCTATTGCTCTTGTTTCTCTTATCACTACGACCTTTATTTGACCGGGATACTCCATTTCCTCCTCTATCCTCTTTGCGATATTTCTTGCCAAAACAGCCGCTTGCGCGTCGTCCACCTCCTCAGGCTTAACTATCACCCGAACTTCCCTTCCCGCTTGTATCGCATAGGAGCGCTCCACTCCAGGGAAGGAGGAAACGATTTTCTCCAACTGCTCAAGCCGCCTTAAATAAGCTTCCAGCATCTCTCTCCTCGCCCCCGGGCGAGCGGCGGAAAGAGCATCAGCTGCCTGAACGAGAACGGATTCTATGTATTTGGGCTCCTCCTCTCCATGATGGGAGAGAATCGCGTTTATCACTTCATCCCTTTCCCCATATCTCTTCGCCACTCTTGCTCCTAACTGAGTGTGGGAGCCTTCCTCGTCAAGCGCCTTACCTATATCGTGAAGAAGCCCAGCTCTCCGCGCGATATTAGCGTTTACGCCGAGCTCCTCCGCCATTTGACCCGCTATGAAAGCTACTTCAAGCGAATGGGCAAGGACATTTTGACCATATGATGTCCTATATTTGAGCCTTCCCAATAGTCTTATCATCTCGGGATGGAGACCCATAACCTTTGCCTTCTCCATCGCTTCCTCCCCTGCCCTGATAATCTCATCCTCTACCTCCCTTCTCGCTTTAGCCACCATTTCCTCTATTTTAGCGGGGTGAATCCTCCCATCTATTATCAGCTTCTCCAGGGCGATACGCGCTATTTCCCTCCTTACAGGGTCAAAGGAGGAAATGACGACGACCTCGGGTGTATCATCTATAAGGAGGTCAACGCCTGTGAGGCTTTCAAAGGCACGAATATTACGTCCCTCTCTACCAATTATCTTGCCTTTTACATCGTCGCTCGGTAGGATAACCGTTGTCACGGTTGCCTCCTGTGCCATATCAACGGCGCATTTTTGGATAGCGCTCGCAATTATATCCCTCGCCCTCGCTTCCGCCAGCTCCCTTATCCTCTTTTCTTCCTCCGCTACCCTTTGAGCTATCTCCTGCGCCAATTCCTCCTCAGTTCTTTTAAGAATTATCTCCCTTGCTTCTTCCTTGGAAAGATTAGCTATCCTTTCCAACTCCTCCCTTTGCTGTTTGACCAACTGCTCAACCTTAGCCTGCAATTCCTCTATCAACTTCTCACGGGACGCAATTTGCTTCTCCCTTCTATCAAGCGCTTCAATCCTTCTCTCTATCCTCTCCTGCTCCTGAAGGATTCTGTTTTCCCTCTTGCTCAGCTCCCTTCTTTGCTGCTGGAGGCTTTGTTCTATTTCGTTCTTGAATTTATGTGCCTCTTCCTTAGCTTCCAGCAAAGCCTCCCGTTTTAGGGACTCCGCTTCCCTCCTTGCCTTTTCAAGAATTTCCTCCGCTTCCCTTTCCTTTTCCCTCGCCTTTCTTATCCTCTTTTGATAAAGATAATATGCAGCTAAGGGCAATAGCGCCCATAGAACAACGCCTATTATAATGAACCACATTTATTAACACCTCCCTTTTTAAGGGGAGGGAAAGAGAAACCTCAACGCTCTTTCAACTATTGTCCAGGAAAAGCCCCTCCTTAGGAGAAAGGAAGCAAGTTTCTCCCGCCTGCGAGGGTCGGAGGGTGGAATAGACGCAAGACGACGGCGCCCTATTTCAAGGGCGTTCTCAAGCTCTTCTTCCTCGGTTATTGAGCCTACAACCTGCCTCGCTATTTCATTCTCCACTCCCTTCTTTAGCAACTCCCTTAAGAGGCGAATCCTACCATACCTTCCCTTCCTTCCTTCCACCCATTGATACGCGAAGCGAGAGTCATTAAGCAGACCTTCGCCTTTCAGCCAAGCTATTGCTTCCTCCGCCGTCTTTTCGTCTATTCCTTTCTCCTTTAGCTTTTCTCTTGCTTCCTTCTCCGTTCTATCACGGAAGGAGAAAAATCGCAATAAAATCTCCTTTGCTTTGAGGAGCTCGCTTATTCTTTTTGCCTCCTTTCAAGAAGTTCTTTATTGCAAATCTTTTTTAGGAGGATGTTCTCTTTCCTATCCCCTTTTTATTTAATTATAGCCAATCCTCCCAATTTAGACAAGGAATTGTGTGATTCCATAACATATTAGACTCGATAAGGAGGTGAGGATATCGGCGTTTAATCAAAAACTCAAGATTTGGACTGGGGCTGGGGGTCCTACGGACCCCCAGCCCCTATTTTTATTTGTATTTTATTATCTTTTCAAAAACTTCCGCCCTCGCAGATGCCCTCCCCACTAAAGCCCCGTCTATCTCCTCCTTCTCCATAAAACTTCTGATGTTATCAGGGTCAACACTCCCACCATACAGAATTCGCACCACCTCGGCCCTATCTCCAAATAGCTCCCTCACCTTCACCCTTATCAGCCCGATTATCCTATTCGCCTCTTCAGGGTCGCAAAACTCACCAGTCCCTATCGCCCAAACCGGCTCGTAAGCTATGACGACTCCATTTATATCCTCAACATTCGCTAGCGCCCTCTCCACTTGATAGCGAACAATCTCGTCCTGCTTCCCCGCCTTTCTTTCCGAGAGAGTTTCACCCACACATATTATTGGTTTCAAACCAACTCTCAAAGCGGAGACAACCTTCAAATTCACCGTTTCATCGCTCTCACTAAAGTAGGAAAGAAGCTCCTCCTTCACGCTTCCTACACCGAACCTTCCTCTCGTCTCCGAATGCCCTATTATCACATACTCGCATCCTAAATCCCTGAGGCTTAGAGGAGAAACCTGGGAGGTAAACCCACCTCTTTCCGCCCAGAACACTCCTTGTGCCCCCAGCTTGACGCTTGTTCCTTTTAGGGCATCCCCCACTATTGGCAGGAAGGGAAAGGGAGGGCAGATTACCACCTCGCATTCCGCTCCCTCAGCTGCCTCCGCTATCCCCTTAGCTTCCCTTTCGCATTCCTCAGTTGTGACATTGTATAACTTCCAATTAGCGGCCATTAAAGGGGTTCTCATTTTCCACCTCACTTATCTTGAAGGACGGCTACGCCTGGCAGTTCCTTACCTTCAATGAACTCAAGCGATGCGCCGCCACCTGTGGAGATGTGAGAAATCTTATCCGCATAGGAAAGCTCCTCTAAAGCAGCTGCGATATCGCCTCCACCAACTATGGAGAGCGCGTTTGATTCCGCAACAGCCTTTGCTATCCCTTTTGTCCCTTCAGCAAAAGCCTCTATTTCATAGATTCCCATTGGTCCGTTCCAAAAGATGGTCTTTGCCTCTTTGATGTATTTGGAGAAAGTTTCAACGCTTTTGGGACCTATATCGACGCCAATCCAATCGGGAGGAATGCTATCAACGGGAACAGTCTTATAGGAAGCATCGGGAGCGACCTTATCAGCAACGACCACATCTTCAGCTAAAACTATCTTATCGCCAGCTTTTTCCAGAACACCCTTCGCGTAATCAAGATGCTCCGCATCGAGAAGACTCTTGCCTATCTCCAATCCCTTTGCCTTGAGGAAGGTGAAGAGCATTCCGCCTCCGATTAAAAGGTAATCCGCCTTGTCCAAGAGATTATCTATTACACCGATTTTATCGCTAACCTTAGCGCCACCGAGGATAACGACGAAGGGCTTATCGGGAGCGGAGATAACTTTGCCGAGGAATTCCAATTCTTTCTTCATAAGGAAGCCAGCAACAGCTGGAAGGTAATTGGCGACACCGACGGTTGAGGCGTGAGCGCGATGGGCGGTTCCAAAAGCGTCGTTGACATATATATCGGCAAGTTCAGCTAATTGGCGTGCGAATTCGGGGTCGTTCTTCGTTTCGCCCTCATAAAACCGCACATTCTCAAGCATAATTATGTCCCCGGGTTTCATTTTCTCAACAGCTTCCTTCACCTCCGGACCAACGCAGCTATCAAGCTTGAGAACAGGTTTGCCCAATATCTCGCTTAGACGATGAGCCACATTATCCATCTTCAAAGAGGGGTCAAACCCTTTGGGGCGTCCCAAGTGGGAAACAAGGATGAGCTTTGCTCCCTTATCTAAAAGATAACCAATTGTGGGGATAGCTGCTCTTATCCTTCTATCATCAAGGATTGAACCGTCCTCGCCCAAGGGGACATTGAAATCCACCCTCATCAAAACCCTCTTTCCGCTTACATCTATATCCTTTACGCTTTTCTTCTCCATATCTTTCTAACACCTCCTATAGACCTTTCTCAGCCATATACGCAGCGAGGTCAGCCACTCGGCAGGAATAACCCCACTCATTGTCATACCAAGCGAGGACCTTGACCATATTTCCTCCTATTACGGTGGTTGAGAGGGCATCAAAGATGGCGGATGCAGGGTCTCCCTTGAAGTCAATGGAAACGAGGGGCTCCTCGCAATAAACAAGGTAAGGTTTCAAATAGGTTTCTGAGGCTTCCTTGAAAGCGGCGTTTACCTCTTCTACCGTTACCTCCCTTGCTACCTCCACGGTGAGGTCAACGATTGAGACGGTGGAGGTAGGAACTCTCAGAGCTATTCCGTGCATTTTGCCCTTTAGTTCAGGAATAACAAGATGAATCGCCTTGGCTGCCCCAGTAGTTGTGGGGATAATGGAAAGGGCGGCTGCTCTCGCCCTGCGGAGGTCCTTGTGAACGAGGTCAAGGATGCGCTGGTCGTTCGTATAGGCGTGGACTGTGGTCATCAAGCCCTTTACAATCGTGAACTTATCGTTTAAAACCTTGCAAACTGGGGCAAGGCAGTTCGTTGTGCAAGAGGCATTGGAAACGATGTGATGCTTCTCAGGGTCATAAATTTGATGATTTACACCCATAACTAAAGTGGCATCCTCGTTCTTTGCGGGAGCAGTTATGATTACCTTCTTCGCACCAGCATCTATATGCGCCTTTGCCTTAAGGGCATCGGTGAAAACACCGGTTGATTCTATGACCAGTTGGACACCCAAATCCTTCCAGGGAAGATTTGCTGGGTCTTTTTCCGCAAACACCTTTATTTCCTTACCGTTGATGACCATCTGCCCATCCTTAACCTCAACGGTGCCCTGAAATCGTCCGTAGTTGGAGTCATACTTGAAGAGATGGGCATTGGTTTCAGCGTCAGCAAGGTCGTTCACGGCTACTACATCGAATTTCTCCGGGTGATTCTCCAACATAGCCTTGAGAACTTGTCTTCCTACTCTACCGAAACCATTAATCGCTACTTTCACTGCCATATCTCATTACCTCCTTTAAGATTTTTTATTAAAAATAACCCTTCTTGGAGAAAAAGTCAAGAATAAAATATCTAGCTTTTCGGAATTATTAAACCATGCCGAAAATTTGACATTTAAGTTATAAAAATTTAAGATTTCTGCCAAGCTATGATAAAAGGCTTATATGTAATCATTGAGGATTCCCGCTATGCGGAGGATGTTTTAAGAGGAGGATGTAGTATCCTCCAGCTGAGAAACAAAAATGCCTCAACAGCTTTCCTCTTTGAGGAAGGCAAAAAGCTTCGGGAATTAACCAGAAGATATAATGCCCTTTTCATAGTCAATGATAGGGTGGACTTGGCGCTTGCCTGTGAGGCTGATGGGGTTCATTTGGGGAAAGAGGATTTGCCAATCAGGATAGCGAGAAAACTTCTCGGCAAAAGGATAATAGGCTTTTCCGTGGATAACCTTGAGGAGGCTTTAATGGCGCAGAAGGAAGGAGCTGACTATGTTTCTCTCGGACCAATCTTTCCCACCCAAAGCAAACCTGATGCTGGTCAGCCGGTGGGATTGGAGGAGTTAGCAAGGGTCAGACGCCATATCCATCTCCCTCTTGTTGCCATAGGCGGGATTAACGAGTATAATTTAATTAAAGTCGTGAAAAATGGCGCTGATGCTGTTGCGGTCATCTCGGCTGTTTCCCATTCCCCCTCTCCCCGCCAAGCCGTTGAAGCGCTTCTCTCTCTTTTTGAAAAAGCTATGCGGGAGTATAGAATGAAGGTCAGGATAAGATTTGAGAAAAGCGGTGTTGAGGTTGAAGGCGAACTCTTCCCCGGCGAAACCGCTGACCTGCTTTATAATGCTTTACCCATTCGCACCAAGGTGGAGAGATGGGGGAAGGAGATTTACTTTCCCACCCCTGTGGAATGCGAGCCGAGCAACCTCAAGGAAACAGTTGAACTAGGCGATATGGGTTATTGGCCGCCTGAAAGCTCCTGGTGTATCTTCTTCGGTCCAACGCCTATCAGCAAAAAAGGAGAAATAAGACCCGATAGCCCCGTTGAGGTTTTCGGAAAGATAGTGGGGAAGCTAAAGGATTTGAACAAAGTAAAGGATGGGGACATCGTTATCGTTGAAAAAATTTAAGGACATTTAGAAGGAAGTGATAGAGAATGACCCAGCTTGAAAAGGCAAGAAAAGGCATTATAACGGACGAGATGATAGCAGTTGCCAAAGAGGAAGGCATAGAGCCGGAGGTTGTTAGGGAAAAAGTAGCGAGCGGGCGACTGGTGATTCCGAAGAATGTTTTGAGGGGAAACACTAAGGTAGTAGGGATTGGGGAAGGATTAAGGGTTAAAGTAAATGCGAACATCGGGACATCACCTGACCTCGCCGATATATCGCTTGAGGAGCAAAAGCTACAGTCCGCCGTGAAGGCTGGGGCGGATACAGTTATGGATTTATCCATTGGTGGCGATTTGAAGGAAATAAGGAAGAGAATCCTCACTCATTCCCCCCTTCCCGTGGGAACAGTTCCCATATACCAAGCGGCGGTTGAAACAGCGAGAAGAAAAGGGAATATCACGCAGATGAGTGTGGAAGATATCTTGAAAGTGGTGGAGGAACAAGCGAAAGAGGGAGTGGATTTTATGACTATTCACGCTGGCATAACTCTTTCCACGATAGAACAACTACGCAAGCAGGGGAGAGTGACGGGAATAGTAAGCAGGGGAGGCGCTTTTCTACTCTGTTGGATGTGGCAAAATAAAAAGGAAAATCCTTTTTACGAATATTTTGATGAGCTATTGGAGATTCTGCGTAAATACGATGTGACAATCAGCATAGGTGATGCCCTAAGACCAGGCTCAATAGCTGATGCGAGCGACAGGGCGCAGTTTCAGGAGACTATAATCCAAGGGGAACTGGTGCAAAAATGCTGGGAGGCTGGTGTGCAGGTAATGGTTGAGGGTCCGGGACATATCCCTCTTCACCTTGTTGAGCCAACGATAAAGATAACCAAGCACCTCACGAACTACGCGCCCCTTTATCTTCTCGGTCCCCTTGTTGTTGATATTGCGGCGGGTTACGACCATATCGCCTCAGCAATTGGCGCCGCTGTTGCTGCCCTCGCTGGCGCTGATTTCATCTGCTATGTAACCCCCTCAGAGCACCTTGCGCTTCCCACCCCAG
Organism: bacterium; assembly: GCA_049970775.1. Lineage (GTDB taxonomy): Bacteria > Armatimonadota > JACIXR01 > JACIXR01 > JACIXR01 > JACIXR01. The sequence goes on from JBMFMH010000003.1 coordinate 21,767, forward strand.
AGGAGGTTTACGAGGGGGTAATCGCCGCGAGAATTGCGGCAAGCGCTGCTGACCTCGCAAGAGGACTACCTTCAGCGATAAAAAGAAACGAGGAGATGTCAAAAGCTCGTTATAGACTCGATTGGGCTACGCAGTTGGAATATACGATAGATAAAGAGAAGGCGAGGAAAATAAGGGAGAATCACGGGCTTTCCCTTTCCGGCGCCTGCACGATGTGCGGAGAATTCTGCGCTATGAAAACGGTTGAGCCTTTCCTCAACATCATCAGATGAAGCATAGTAGAAAACTGTGCGAGTTAGGGGAGATTAAGCTAATAGAAAGAATCCGGGAAAGAACGAAGAAGGAGGAAGGAGTTATAGTTGGTATCGGAGATGATTCCGCCGTTCTCAGCTTTGGTGAAGGAAATCTCCTCATCACCTCTGATTTATTAATTGAAGGAGTGCATTTTTATCCCTATTTTAAGCCCTACTTTCTCGGCTGGAAGGCACTTGCGGTTTCCCTCAGCGATATTTCCGCAATGGGTGGTGAGCCCCTGTTCGCGCTTCTCTCCCTTTCCCTACCCTCTCATCTTAGCGAGGAATGGCTTGACGATTTCCTTACCGGCTGGGAGGAGTTAGCTGGTATGTTCAATGTCTGCCTCGTCGGCGGGGATATGACGGAGGGAGAGAAAATCGTCATAGATTCAATAGTTCTTGGAAAAGCAGATTCACCCATCCTGAGAAGCGGAGCGAAAATACACGATAAGATATTCGTAACTGGATTTCTCGGTGATTCCTCCGCCGGATTGTTCAGCCTCAAAAAAAACATCGCACACCCTGCGCTCTTGGAGAAACATCTTAAGCCTTTCCCAAGGGTGAAAGAGGGCATAGAGATAGGGAGAAGCGGGAAAGCAAACGCAATGATAGATTTATCCGATGGCTTAGCAAGCGATTTATCTCACATTTGTAAGGAGAGCGGGAAAGGGGCTTTGCTTTTCCCAGAGAAGTTCCCCTTATCCCCTGACCTCGTTTCCTTCTGCCATTCTCTAAACATCTCGCCTTTGGAATTCGCCCTTTACGGTGGTGAGGATTACGAGCTTCTGATAACGGGAAATGAGCAACTGAAAGAGTCTGTTGACTTTCCCCTTTATGAGATAGGGGAAATCATAGAAGGAGAAGATATATTTTTATTTGAGGAAGGGAAAAAAAGAAAATTAGAGAGAAAAGGTTTTGAACATTTCAAGGGAAAGAGATAAAATATTAAATATGTCAATAAGCAATCTCGTTCAGAAAGTTGAAACGATTGACGCCCAGACCCCTTTACCAACCCTGCTGGAGAAACTCAGCAAGGGGAAGGTGCTGGCTGTGTCTGAGGAGGGAAGATTCGTCGGCTTGATTTGGGAGGAAAGGGTTAGTTCCCTTCTCAAGCTCAGCGAGCTATCAAATAATATCTCTGCGAAAGATTTGATGGTTAGGGATGTTCCCCTTATAAGCGAGGATGTCTCCTTAGACTTCCTTGCCTATTTCCTTGATTCGCATCCCTACCCAGTGGTTCCCGTGCTAAGCAATGAGGGTTACTTTGCTGGGGTTATTTATAAGAGGGACATTTTGAGATATATTCTCGGTTCTCTAAGACCTCGTAGCGTTGGTGGGATGGCAACACCCTTAGGTGTTTATCTTACCACTGGCAGCCTTCGGGCGGGAGCAAAGGAAATAGGGCTCTTCCTCACGGGTGTTTTCTTTGCTATTTTCGTGTTGGCGTCAATATATATAACAGACGGGATAGCCTACCTCGTTCAGCTTTACACTCCCCTGCCATTATATGCAATAAAGAATTCGCCGCCAATCGGCACTCTTAATCCCTTTGATGTTTGGTATTATCTTGTAGGTGCCTTTCAACTTGGGCTTTTCCTTCTTTTCCTGCGTGTTTCTCCCCTATCTTCCTTCCATGGAGCGGAACATAAGGTTGTAAACACGATAGAGGCGGGAGAACCCTTGGAATTGGAAATAGTGCGTAGGATGCCCAAGGAGCACCCTCGCTGTGGAACGAATCTTGCGGTTTTTCTCCTTTTAATTTTTCTTATCTATCAAATCTCAAAGAGCCTCATCCTCGCTCTCATAATACCCCTCCTCAGCTGGCGCTATCTGGGAATGCTTGTGCAGAAATACATAACCACAAAGGAACCACCTGATAAATACCTCCTTAATGCTATTGAAGCGGGGAAAGAATTATTGAGGAAGTTTAGGGAAGCACCCCTTACCGCTCCCAATATCTATCAAAGAATATACAATATGGGCTTATTGCATATAGTGGCAGGCTATAGCTCGGTTTTCCTACTTTATCAAATCGCTCTCTTAGTAAAGAGGTGATAAGGGTTATGATTATAAGCAGATTAAAGGAAATGCTATTGAGAGCGATAAGCACTTGGGGAAAAGTTTCCCTTGATAAGGTCCCTAAATTTGAAGTAATGGTTCCTCCCAACGAGAAGCTCGGCGATTACGCAACTAACCTGGCAATTCTTCTGGGAAAAGCGATGAACGAGAAACCAGAAAAAATCGCCGAGGAATTGATACCCCTTATTGAGAAGGAAGGCACCGTGGAAAGGGTGGAGTTGGCGAAAGGCGGTTTCATCAATTTCTTCCTTGAATGGAGCATTTTGCAAGCTGTGGTAGAAGATATATTAAGGCTTGGGGAAAAATTCGGCTTCCCCGATATAGGGAAGAAAGAGAAGGTTCAAATTGAGTTTGTAAGCGCCAACCCTACTGGACCCTTGAGCGTTGCTCACGGAAGGGGCGCAGTCATCGGTGATGTTTTGGCAAATTTATTTTCAAAGCTTGGTTTTGATGTTACAAGAGAATATTACATAAATGATTATGGCTCTCAGATATATTCATTCGCTAAGTCCATAGAGGCAAGGTATTTCCAACTGTTTGGGCAGGATGTTCCTCTACCAGAGGATGGGTATAAAGGAGAGTATGTGAGGGATTTGGCTCTTAGAATAAAGGATGAAAGGGGCGAAGAACTCCTCGCCCTTCCGCAAGAGGAAAGGTTGGAAGTGATGAAGAGGAAGGGAGTGGAATTAATGGTGGGGAATCATAAGCAAACCCTTGCCCGTTTTGGCGTTCATTTCAACAGCTGGTTTAAGGAAAGTTCGCTTCACGAAAGCTCAAAGGTAAAGAAAGTGCTGAGAGCATTAGAGGAGAAAGGGCTTCTTTTCCAAATGGATGACGCTGTTTGGTTTCGTTCCACCCTCTTCGGTGATGATAAGGATAGGGTTCTCCTTCGTTCCGATGGAGCTCCAACTTACTTCGCCTCCGATTTAGCTTACCATAAGGATAAATATGAAAGAGGTTTTGCCCGGGTGATAGATATTTGGGGACCAGACCATCACGGATATGTTGGAAGAATGTTAGCGGGAGTTAAGGCATTGGGCTATGGGGAAGATTGGCTGAAAATATTGATTTTCCAAGTTGTAAGGCTGGTAAGGGAAGGTGAATTGATAATGATGTCTAAGAGAGAGGGCGAATTCGTGACTTTAGATGAACTAATAGACGAGGTGGGTAAAGACGCTGCCAGGTTCTTCTATCTTCTGCGCACCATAGACTCCCCTTTGGACTTTGATATGACTCTTGCGGTAAAACAAGCGCCAGAAAATCCCGTTTATTATGTGCAGTATGCGCATACGAGAATCGTAAGCATATTGAGAGAAGCGGAAAAGAGGGGTTTCAATCTATCTCTGCATTCTCCTTCTCGCCTTGATTTGCTTAAAGAAGACAAAGAAAGAGCACTAATCAAAAAGTTAGGGGAATTTCCCTCCCTCATCCAAGCTACTTATTCCTCGCTTGAGCCCTATAATATCGTTCGCTATTCCCTTGAGTTGGCTAAGATATTTCATAATTTCTATGAATCCCACAGGGTTATAGTCGCTGAGGACGAGGATTTAACGCAGGCACGCCTAAAATTAATGCTCGCAACCCTTCAAGTTTTACGGAACTGCCTTGACCTGTTGGGAGTGGAAGCCCCGGAAAGAATGTAGATTTCTTGAAAAAGCTCCCTTGCGGAGAGAAGCTTCTCAACATCCTGGTTAGCCGGGTTGTTAAAGACCTCGTAAGTAGTTCCTATTTGTGCAACTCTGCCATTTATGTAAATTATCATCTTATCCGCTAAACTTAAAGCCTCAAATATATCGTGAGTGACAAAAACAACGGGAATGTTGAACCTTTCCTTCACTTCCCTTAACAACTCCATAACTTCAAGCTTTATCTGGCTATCTAAGGCGCTAAGGGGCTCGTCAAGGAGGAGAGCTTTCGGTTCCCTCATAAGAGCCATTGCGAGAGCAACTCTTCTTTTTTGTCCTCCAGATATCTGGTGAGGAAACCTATTCTCCAATCCCTCAAGCTGGAAAACTTCCATCATCTGCTTTATCCTTTGCTCCAAGGTTCTCTTATCCAAGTGTTTTCCTCCATAGGCGATGTTTCCCTTCACTGTCATATGAGGGAAAAGCGTGGAATCTTGAAAGACATACCCGAAAGGTCTTTTTTGGGGAGGGACATTGATTTTTCTTTCGCTATCGTAGAAAACATCCCCGTTAAGCTTGACGAACCCCTCATCGGGTTCCGTTAAGCCCGCTATGAGCCTCAATGTCATAGATTTTCCCGCCCCGGAATGCCCGAAGAGAACCACGAACTCATCATCTGCCTCCCATTCAACATCAAGGGAAAAACCTGGTAAAGTCTTGATGAATTTTATGCAAAGGCTCATCCTACTGCCCTTCCTCCATATTTGTTAGCTAAATATAGGCTGATGCCAGAGATGAAAGTGAAAAGGATTGCCATTACATTGGCTTTAGCATACTCGCCTGATTCCATGGCGGTATATATAGCGAGAGGCACGGTGTCCGTTTTCCCCGGGATATTTCCCGCAAACATCAAAGTCGCCCCAAATTCACCCAGCGCCCTCGCGAAGGTGAGAATGCTTCCCGCAAGAATCCCTCTTTTCGCTAGTGGTAAAACAACCCTTATAGCAGTTTCCCATTCAGAATGTCCCAAGGTATAAGAGGCGTCAATGAGGTTTTTGTCCACCAATTCAATCGCTGCTCTCGTTGTCTTCACCATTAGGGGAAATGAGACGCAGAAGGAAGCAATCGCAGCTGCATACCAAGTAAACATAATGTTCCAGCCAGTTGCCTCATACAAAAATCTACCAATTAACCCATTTCTACCCAAGAGGACAACGAGATAGTAGCCGATAACAGTTGGAGGAAGGACAAGGGGAAGGGTGAAGATTGTGTCTAAGATACCCTTCCCCTTGAACTCCTTCATAGCTAAGATATAGGCAACTAAAATGCCCAACGGGACAGCCAAAGCCAGCGCAACCGCCGCGACTTGAAAGGAAAGCCTAATAGAAAATAGAAAGGAACTGCCCATATTTTAGTAGATTAACTCTATTTGCATCATAAAACTATCGTTCTTCTTCCCTTCCTCCAGGGTGTAAATGAAGGAAAGAATGGTGTTCTTTTCTAAATAAAACATAGGTCCGAAAACCAGCGCTTTATTCTCCGTTTTGTCCCATCTATTATTTTTCGCATTATATGATTTAACACCATTGTAATACTCGCCTCTCAATATGTAGGAGACAGCAGGCTGGTCATATCTATATTGAAGATACCAACCTTTGCTGTTTTCTTTATCGTCCTTTCCCCAAACAACTTCACCACGAAGCGAATTGTTTTTCTTTTTCCAAAGCATATCAACCCCATATCTATCCTTCGTCACATTCTGCCCTCCCGCCAATTGCTTCCCAAGGTAGAGGGAAACACCATAAGAGAAGTTCCCTTTATTATCGGATAAGTGAAGAATGAAATCTTTGCAATTGTTGTCATCGTTAACCTGTTGCTCACCGTTGCCGTTTATCAAGGCTAAACGGATGTTTTTGCTTGGTGAGAACAACAAGCCCTTATCGTATGTTTGTTTAGGGAAGAGGTTCCTGAGAACGATGGCTAAATCTGGGGTTTCCAAAAGGGCAGCGGGAAGGGGAATTTCGTAGCCGAAGGGAATTTTGAATTGTCCGAACAGTAAATCGCCGCCACTTGTTTTAAGCTTAACATAGCAACTCTTGACGCCAGCGGTTGAGGGAATGGCGTTTAGCTCAGCGACGAGGGAAGAAATCTTGTTGACGCTTAAGCTCCACATCAAGCGAACATCTTTGGCGGCGAAATTACTCTCAGGATTGGCAGTTTGGTCCCAATTGTATCTGAACTTGCTATATCCACTCAGCTTCACTTCCATAGGGAAAGCGAGAAGAGGTAGGATAAAGAAGAGGATTAATAGTTTTTTCATTTTACTTGCCCTCCTTGTTTAGTCTTGGTGGTTTCTATTTCTTTCATTGTTTTGAAACCGTATTTCTTGAGGATTTTCTGACCTTCTGGGGAAAGAACTAAAGCGACAAAATCCTTCGCCAAGGGGACATTTTGCGAGGTCTTCACAACCGCTATGGGGTAGACAACCGGTTTACAGCTACCTTTCGGCGCCTCACCAACGATTTTTACTTGTTTTCTCCTAATGAACGCATCGGTCAGATAAACTAGACCAGCATCCACCTCGTTGCGAGCAACATAATCAAGCACTTGCCGAACATTTTCCGCATAGACGAATTTTTCTTTTAGCTTATCCCATAATCTTAGGTTTTCTAAAACCTCCTCTGAATATTGTCCAGCAGGAACCGTTTTTGGGTCTCCTATCGCGATTCTCTTGACGAAAGGTTTCTCAAGGTCAGCAAAGGACTTTATAGGTAATTTAGATTTGGAGGGAACGATTAGCACCAATACATTACCAGCAAAGTTCCTTCTCGTTCCCTCAACGACCAATCCTTTCTTTTCCAAGGCATCCATCTGTTTCGGCGCGGCGGAAGCGAAGACATCGACTGGTGCTCCTCCCTCTATCTGCGCCTGAAGGGTTCCAGAGGCGCCGAAATTAAAAAACACTTTCACACCCTTGTGCTTTTTTTCAAACAGCTTCCCTATCTCCTGAAAGCTGTCCTTCAAGCTAATCGCCGCGGAAACAGTTATGCTGTTCTTACCACCAGCTTCCGCATTGCCTCCCAAGAAAAGGGCAAGGCAGAACAAGGAAACCAAGACCGAGAGATAACGCATTTCTCCTTCCTCCTTTCTTTTTTGGAAACATAATAACGACTTAGTATGTCAAGAAAATGAAATTATTTTTTTAAAATTTTTAATTTGTATGAAATGATTTTGAACCCGAGAAAAGAAGTAAACGATAATAAGGCAAATTCCTATAGCTTTTTACTCAAGCGGTGCCGAGTTTTCCACAAATTGGGCAGTTTGGTTTCCTCTTTACCTTTGCCTTCCTCGTCTCCCAGTTAGCTGTATCTATATGCAAAATCCAGCCCTCAAGTATGCTACCAAAACCAGCAAGATGCTTAACTACTTCCGTAGCTGCTATGCAACCCATCATTGCAGATACGGAACCGAGAACGGGAAAAGGAATTGACCAACGGGGAGGAGAAGGGAAAAGACAGGCAAGACAGGGTGTTATCCCCGGTTTTATAAAAGTTATATAGCCTTCCATTCCATACATCGCCACTTCAACAAGTGGTTTTCTTAATTCCACGCACGCTTTGTTGAGATTGAATCTTTCCTCAAAAGTAGGAGGGCAAGCAATTGCTATGTCCACTTGGGAAACTATCTTTTTCGTTTTCTCTAAATCAAAGGCAACATCCTCACCATACGCCACAAGTTCCATAAAGGGATTGAGCGCCTTGAGACGCTCAATCGCGCAGTCTATTCTCGGCTTTCCAATCGCAGAATAGGACATCAAAAGCTGACGGTTCATATTTGATGGTTCCACTACGCCACCGTGAGCGATAACAAGTTTACCAATGCCGGCTAAGGCGAGATATATAGCTACGGGTCCGCCTAAACCTCCTACCCTTGTCACAAAAGCAGAAGAGTTTTTTAGCTTTCTTTGTCCCTCCTCCCCGAAAATCATAATTTGCCTTCTAAATCTAACCTTTTCCTCCTCGCTAAGTTCAATCAAAGCAATCACCTCCCTATTTCCTCAAAGATTTCCATTAACGCTTGGCGGGGCGATTGTGCCCTAAGAATAGGACGCCCGATAACGAGATAATCAGCTCCTTTTTCCAACGCCCATTTAGGCGAGGCGAAACGCCTATGCTCCGTTGTGTCTTTCTCCAATCTTATGCCGGGACAAACTATGAGAAAATCTTCCCCACAGCTCTTCCTTACCGTTTCAATTTCCCATGGCGAGGTAATTACACCATCACACCCACATTCCTTTGCCAAAATAGCAAGCCTCTCAACTGTCCTTTCCACATCAACCTCCATACCAATCATTTCGCTCAATCTCTTATTATCTAAGCTCGTTAAGATAGTCACAGCCAAAACCAAAGGTGGGGCAACCCCAAGCCTTTCCCCCTCTTCCTTCACAGCTCTAACCGTTTCCTCCATCATTTCCCTACCGCCGAGAGAATGGATATTGAACATCCAAACCCCGAGGGAAACACAAGCTTTTGCCGTCCGTGCTACGGTATTTGGTATATCGTGGAACTTGCCATCGTAGAAAACCTTTCCTCCCCTCTCCTTAATCCTCCTTATTATGTCTAATCCAGCGAAGTGCGTTAATTCTAAGCCAACTTTAAAGCCAGCAACTAAATCGCCTACCTCCTCAACTAAATGAAGCGCCCTATTCCTATCGGGAATGTCAAGAGCAAGAATGATGGGATTTTCTCGTTTCAGAATACCCTTACCTCTCCTCTCAAGAAGCGTTCGGTCAATTTTTGAAGGTTTTCCAGAGAGAGATGAAGATTTGCGATTTCCTCTATTTCCTTCTCAGCGGTATTTGAGCTGAAATCCTCCGCGGGAATGAGTTGAACGCTTATACTTTGAGGATTTGTAATGGGAATTCCTATTTGGCTTAATATCTTCACTGTTACCTCCTTTACTCCCTTAACCTTTTTCACTATATCGTTAGCCATCTCCGAGGCTATGATATTATAAAGTTTCCCCACATGGTTCAGGGGATTTTTACCAGCTGCTGCTTCCATAGACATCGGTCTTCCTGGCGTTATTAAACCGTTTACCCTGTTCCCTCTTCCCGCTGAACCATCATCGCCCTGCTCAGCTGACAATCCGGTGACGGTGATATAAACCGCGTTGCCGTTTTTATCCTCCTGAGGGTTATCAGCGGTGTTGATATGAATCTCCAATTTCCTTCTGGTAAATCTTTGTAAATACTCCTTCAGTTCCCTGATTATTTCTTCCTTTAGTTTTAAATAATGGTCTAAATCTTTAACGAATTTTGAGACAAAGGCACAAGCAATTGTCAGTGTTATCTTGTCGTCTTCCCTCAACCCCATCACTTTTATGTCCTCTCCCGTCTCAGGATGTTTCTCTTTAAAATCTTTACTGTTCATAAACAGTTCAGCTTCCAACACAACTCGCTCGGTTTCCGATAAAGGAGCGTGCCCCACCCCAAAAGAAGTATCGTTCGCATTGGGGATATCCTCTTTAAGTGTTTGCTGTAAATTTGAGGCTCCTTGCCCGATTCGGGAGTCTATAACTACATCTGAATGGAGATTCAGGTTTTTACAAACTGAGCATAGGTAATCCTTAGTGGCTCGGATAGCGATGGGATGGACGGGAAAATACTCAACAGTGTTTCCCTTCTCTATAATTGATGTCGCCCTACCGGAAAGGAGTATATAAATTGGTCTGAGAATTTCACCTCCGCCATAGCGTGGAGAAGACTGCCCACCTACGATTTGCACCTTATCAGTATTGTGATGCATAATTTTGCCATAACGACGCTTGTATTCCTTTGACAAAGCCCTTGACACAGCCTCAGCTATACCATCAGCAAGGCTGTCAGGATGCCCTACCCCTTTTCGTTCCACTATCTCCCGTGCCTGCTCCTCAACGCTAGGTTGTTCCAAAATCTCTAAGTTGAACTGATTCATCTTTTAAAACACCTCCTTATTTAAGGTTTTTAAGAAAAAATTAAAAATCCTTTCCCCACATTCCTTCCTCCCCCCTTACAAATATTGTATTTAATAAGGAAAGCAAGGCTTTGTCAACTTGAACTTTTCAGTGCCCAGCAATTTTCTTAAATATTTCTTCCGCTATTAGCATATCCTCCAAGCTATCCTCACCCGAGGAAAGGGGAGTCTTTCTATCCCGCACACAGGATACGAAATGCTCCGCTTGCTTTTTAAAAGCCCATCCCCAAGGAGCTATTGGCTCCCATATTTGTGGCTCGCTACCCGTCTTATAGACAAGAACTCTTGCCGGCACATTCTTTAAAAGAGGAGGCGGTGTTTCCACTCTTATCCATCCTTTTTGGAAATAAATCGTTAAGTCTTCATCCCAGCGATGAGCGGGAAGCCTACCATACTCAAGGGAGCAAATTATATTATCTTTACTCAACACAGCGAGCAATTGATTTCCCTTAAGAAATGCGTCTTCTACATTCCATTTCCCTCTCAGAAGGAAGCGAAGTAGGTTGATGTTATGGGAGGCAACATTTATGAATTCGTCATACATATTGAGTAGTTTTGAAGGTAAAAAATCAGCTCTTCTTTCCGGGAGAGATGGATAGGGCTCATCTGTTAGGATGGGTGTCCCTATATTGCATACCCATTCTCCCCCGAATATATGCACCCTAACGAAAGTTGGTTCACCCAACTCACCTGTGGAGAGGAAATCCTGAATAATCTTATGGGCAAGCTGGACACCGGGGTCGTATCTCTTCATATAACCCACCATCAAAAAGCGTCCGCTTTTCCTGCTTGCCTCTACCATCTTGGAAGCTAATTGATAGGTGAAAGCCATTGGCTTCTCCACCATCACATCCTTTCCCTTCTCTAAGAGATAGGTTGCTATCTCTGAATTAAGCAAATAAGGGAGGAGGGCAACAACGGCTTCCACTTCCTCATCCTCTGCAAGCTCCCTATGCGAGGGATAACGCTTGGGGATTTTATATTTTTCTCCCACCCTTTCCCTTAAATTGGGACGAAGCTCCGAGATAGCAACAACCTCACAACCCTCTGTTTCCAAAAAGGAAGGCAGATGCGCCATCTGGCTCATAAAGCCAGCCCCTACAAAGCCGATTTTCACTTTCCTCTCCATTTGAATACCTCCTTTCAATCCTTTAAGTTTCCTTCATTATCAACATAAATGTTCTCTTTTTGAGAAGCAATCGTCTCTCCATTAGAATCCCTCGCCAAAACCTCTATTGTATGTTCTCCATCCTCTAATTCCTTTGTATCAATGCTGAAAAGAAACGGTGGAAAATTCTTTATCCCTCGCAGATTTCCATCAATTCTTAACTCCACGATTTGCGCCCCCTCCCCTTTTATCCTCACTTCTATTTCCAGCTTACCCCTCACCACTTTCTCTTTTTGAAGTATTAACCTCTTTAGAGCTTCTCTGATTTTGAGATGCAAATCCCCTTGAGGAAAAGATATTTTCAATAAACGAATGTTTCCCTTGTATTTACCCTTAAATGTTCTCTCTAAATAGAAGGAAATCTCGTCTATTTTACCTTTTAAAACTGGTAAAGTTTCCCATTTCTTTCCATCCCAGCTTGCTTCCACTTTGAAACCCTGTCCGGCGAAATCCCAAAGCCCTATTGTTCCATCAAACAAGGGAGCACTTTTGGGAGAAGCGGAAACGACTATATAAGGTGGTGAGTTTAAGATATAGCTTGGGGCTTCCTTATAGAGGGGCACTATTTGGAATCCACCAGAAAGGTTGTAATTGAAATTATCCCCCTCTTCTGGCACGGTTGACACGGTGATAGCACCGGGATGCACGGTGTTTATCCTTCCCACTCCCGTGAACTCCGTTCCATCAAAGCGACCGATACCCGATAGAGGCTTCTCCACCCTCGCCACAACCTCCCTTCTTCCCCCGTCCAAAAGGTAAACCTTGCCTCCCCTTTCGTTCTCTATCACAATCTCTCTTGGCAAATTCCTTTCCTCCACAACTATGATTATTTCCTCACCGCCTTGAAGGCGATAATCGTTTGGAAGTTCAAGCAGTCCAACACCGTTAGAGAGGAAAACCTTGCTATCAATCGTTGGCGATAGGTCTTTAAAAATGGATGTCCCCGCTTTTATGTCCGTTAATATCCCTGATTCTTTAGGTATATGCCCACCAAATCCTTTGGGTATTTCCCTCATCTCTTCGGCAAGAATGGAAAACAAGGAATTCGGCTCACCTGCTTTGATGTGAATTGCGTAGGAAGATGTGGCAACAACTGTTCCTTGCTTTCCGAATTTGCTTGCTGGGAAACCTTCCACTACTCCCTTGCCTTCTCTTATAACCTTTCCCAAAACCACCCAGCTTTTCCCCTCGTTAATGCTTATTTTGACTTCACCATTCACCTTATTTTGAATTGAGAGGCGAAACAGCTCCCCAGCAAATAGGTTGAGCGATATGAGGAAAATTAAAAGAAATCTAAACGCCCTCATTTATCGCCTCAAAAAACTCTTTTGCGATTTGGAAATCGTTGCCCGTCATCAACATTATCCCCATTCCCCTTTTCAACAATGCGAGAGCGATTTCCTTTGCGATTCTTATACCTTCCGCTCTTTCATCGCTTGCTTTCTCCATCCTCTCCATAACTTCCTCGGGAACGAAAACCCCGGGGACCTCATTGTTGAGGAAATTCGCCATTCTAAGGCTTTTCAAAATCCATATGCCACCTATGAGAAAAACCCCTTTGGGCAACTTGCTGGTGAATTCATCCCATCTTTGCAGGGAAAATATGGGCTGAGAGACGAGAAAATCAACCCCAAGGGAAATCTTCCTGAGCGTTTTTTGTATTTCGTTCTCGTCCCTAGTGCAGGGATTAAACCCAGCGCCAATGAAAAAATCCAACTTTTCACCCAATTCCCTTCCCGATAAATCCGTCCCCTCACGCATTCTATTCGCTATGCTTATTAACCCCTCGGAAGTAACATCAAACACTGCCTTTGCTGATGGATAATCTCCAGGAGAGGGTGGGTCTCCCGTGAGGAGGAGCAAATTCCTCATTCCAAGTGCATAGGCTCCCAAAAGCTCGGATTGAAGCGCGATTATATTTTTGTCTCTGCAGGTTATGTGGAGAACGACCTCCTTTTGCGTTTGTTCCCTAACGATATGCCCAAATGCTAAAGGGTCCATCCTAGCCCTTCCTCGGGGATTTTCCGGTATGGAAAAGGCATCGGTATAAGGGATTAAGGGAGCTATTTCATCAATTATTCTGCTTGTATTCACACCTTTGGGAGGCGATACCTCTAAAATAATTGCTCCTTTGCCCGAAGCTAATTTGTTTTTCAAGTTCATTTCTTTCCCCTGAATGCGGAAATATACCTTAGGCAAAACTGGTCATAACCGAGAAGCGCACAGCTCGCAAGGAAAGCGTTTCTCACATCCTCACTCAATGGGTCCATTATCACCGCTGATATTCCCGCTGAGATAGCCATTGCGAGGAAAGAAGCATTCAATAAAGAACGCCGGGGCAATCCATAAGATACATTGCTCAAACCTATTACCACTGGTAATCCTAACTTTTCCCTTATCAATTTGATAGCTTTGAGGAGTTCAGGTATATGCTCCTGCGAGGTGGCGCAGGATAGAACCGCAGGGTCAATGAGAAGCGAGCTCTCCAATCCATATTTTTCCGCCTCCTCTTTTAGCTCCCGAGCCAAAGCTAGCCTATCCTCCGCTTTTAATGGCACTATGCTTTCCCTCGTCGTTAGACCAATTGCAAGTGCCCCGTATTTCTTAGCCAAAGGCAACATCTTTCCTGCCGATTTCTCGTCAGCTGAGAAGGAATTGAGAATCGGCTTTCCCTCAGCTGCAGCCAATCCCTCCTCCATCAGCTCAGAATCCAAAGTATCAATCGCCAAAGGAACATCAACAACCTCCGAAACCCGCAACACTACATCCTTCATTGTCTTCCTCGTTGTTGTCGGCATCTCCACATTCACATCTAATACTCCTGCTCCGTTTTCCACCTGCTTCCTCGCTTCCTCCCGAAGGATTTGCATTCTTCCAGAGCTTATATCTTCCTGTAGGGCTGGCTTATTGAAGGCATTGATTCTCTCGCCAATTATAATGGGCTCGCCCTCTCCAAAGTATACAACCTTTCCCCTGCTCGCTACCCTCATTGGGAATACCTTAATTGGTCTTGAAACTTTCCTTCCTTTGACGACCTTGCTTATCGCCCTTATATGTTCTGGCGTTGTTCCACAACAACCACCGATGAGCTTGGCGCCCTTTTTCAAAGCTTCCTCGGCGAACTTCTCAAAATATTGGGGAGTAGAAGGGAAGAGGGTTCTGCCCTCATAATAGGTAGGAAAGCCAGCGTTGGGCAAAGCGGAAATGGGGAGATTGGTTGATTCAACCAATACATCCAACACCTCCAAAACCCCTTCCGGACCGCTACCGCAGTTCGTTCCCACGACATCCACTCCTAACCCTTCCATAACTACCCCAAAGGAAGAAGGGGAAACACCCATTGATGTTCTACCCTCCTGGGGGAATGACATCTGAGCGATGATGGGGATAGAAGGATTTAATTCCCTAATAGACAATATGGCGGTTTTGAGCTCCAAGAGATTGTGGAAGGTTTCAAGGATTATTAAGTCAACACCACCCTCTATGAGATATCCAGCTTGCTCCTTAAATATTTCTCTCGCTTCTTCAATTTTTAATCCACCAAATGGCTCAATCAGCTTATCAAGCGGACCGATGGAGCCAGCTACGAACGCTTTGCCATTGCTTGCTTTGCGGGCGATTTCCACCCCTTTTAAGTTTATCTCCCTTATCTTGCTTTTCAGTCCGTATTTTTCTAATTTAAGGCGATTCGCGCCGAAAGTGTTCGTCTCGATCAATTCCGCACCTGCGGCGATGTATTCCCTATGCAGTTTCTCAACGAGCTCTGGTTGAGATAAATTCACTTCCTCAACGGGACTACCAAGTGGTATCCCTAAAGAGTAAAGAAGGGTTCCCATTGCTCCGTCGCAGACGATGACTTCTTCCTTTCTGAGGCGTTCTCGGAAATCCATTTAAACCTCCTTTTCGTTCTATTTGTTGAAAATATTGAGATACAAATTATATTATAATTATATGCTGAGAAGCAAACAAATTATCGTCGTCCATCACTGTCTACTAAACCAGAACGCAAGAGCAAAAGGATTAGCAAAAGGAAGGGGCGCTATGGAGGTAGTTATGGAAGAGATACGCAAGGGAAAGGGAATATATCAAATCCCCTGCCCCGAGCTCCGCTATCTGGGAGTTGATAGGAATCCGATGACGAAGTCGCAGTATGATACCCCATCATTCAGGAAGATATGCAGAAAGATAGCTGAGGAAGTAGCGGAGGATTTAAGCAGATTCCTTTCCTCCGGATACGAAATTGAGGCTATTTACGGTGTTGAAGGTTCCCCTTCCTGTGGGGTAAACACGACTCACATCACTGTTGAGGGGGAGGAAAGGGAGGTTGAAGGTTCGGGAATTTTGGTGGAGGAAATGATGAAAGCTTTGGAGGAAAAAGGGATAAAAATCAAATACATTGGTGTTAAAATTTAAAAATTGAAAGGAGTTGTGTCCTTGATGAAACAAGCAGAATTACCGAATGGGAGGAAAAGATTTAAAGGAGGATTACACATTCACACCACTTTATCCGATGGAAAGAAAACCCCTGAGGAAGTGGCTGAATGGTATAGAAATCGGGGGTTTGATTTTATCTTTATAACAGACCACAACAAAGTAACGGATTTCTCCTATTTGAGTAGGGAGGATTTCCTTGTATTGAATGGAGGCGAATTCACGGCGGGGAAAACGGATTTAAGGGAGCCTCTCCATTTCGTGGGTCTGGATTTGCCTCCCGGTTTCCAACCATCGGCAAAAGATTCCCCTCAAGGACTTATTGACGAGATGAAGGAAGCCGGCGCGGAGGTGATACTTGCTCATCCTTATTGGTCAGGGCTTTCTTGGCAAGACATTTATCCGTTAGAGGGCATCTTGGGAATAGAAATCCTCAATTATGCTTCAGAGGTATCCGTTAGGAAGGGATATTCAATAGTTCATTGGGATGCATTATTGAATAGGGGAAAGGCTCTCTTCGGTTTTGCTGTTGATGATTCACACTGGGCAATTGAGGATGCAGGTGGCGGATGGATTGAGGTTGAAGCGGATAAACTTGATAAAGAAAGCATTATGAATGCGCTAAGGAGAGGGGCTTTTTATTCATCCTCTGGACCACGCATTTTGGAGATTAAGGTCAACAACAATGTGATAGAGGTTAAAACGACACCGGTGACATCGGCATGTTTTTTGTCATACCTCTCATTGGGTCATTGCGTGAATTCAAAGGGAGAGAATCATACCCACTTTAGATTTGAGATAAAAAATGGAAAGAAATTTATACGGTTTGAGTGTGAGGACGAAAACCATAATAAAGCGTGGTCAAATCCCATTTATCTTTGAAGGGCGAATTATTGACTATCAGGGAAATTTTTGTATACTATATATCTGAAAGGCTGGCGGTGTAGCTCAGTGGTAGAGCACGCGGCTCATAACCGCGGAGTCAAGGGTTCGATCCCCTTCGCCGCCACCATTTTAGATTTTTAAGCCCATTGCTGTGGATAAGAACGAACTTCTTAAATTTATCCGAGAGCTTATTTTTGTTTTTGAGAAATCTTCCGCTTCCGAGATAGAGGTGGAAGAGGAAGGCGTTCGCCTCGCTTTGCGGAAGAAAACCTCCCTTATCCCTCCCTCCTCTCCTCCAATTGCCGTGATGGAAGAGAAAAAGGAAGAAGAGCCCTTTTTTGGCGATAATGTTTACTATATAAGAGCACCAATGACGGGCGTTTTCTATCGTTCCCCTTCCCCAAATTCGCCTCCCTTCGTAGAAGAGGGAGATATAGTTGTGAAAGGGCAAAGGTTAGCTCTCCTTGAGGCAATGAAGATTTTCAACGATATAACTGCGGAAGTCTCGGGGAAAATCCTCGCTATTATGGCGCAAAACGCTTCCCTCGTTCAGGAGGGCGAGGTGCTCTTCGTTATTGAACCCAGGGAGGAAATCGGATGAAAAAAGTATTTGTTGGATTTCTCGGCTTCGGCACAGTTGGGCAAGGGGCAGTCCGCACCCTCCTCCAAAACAAAGAAGAAATCACGATGAAGACGGGAGTGGAGGTGGAAATCAAGAAAATCGCTGTTAAGCATCTGGATAAGAAGCGAGATTTCTCGGTTCCCGCTCATTTGCTTACTGATGACCCTTACGAGGTCGTCAATGACCCCGGGATAGATATAGTTGTTGAGCTTATTGGCGGTTTGGAACCAGCTCGTTCCTTGATAAAGAAAGCCCTTGAAAACGGGAAAAATGTGGTAACAGCAAACAAAGAGGTTATAGCTCGCTACGGAGGGGAATTGCTTCCTTATGCTGGGGAGAGAAAGCTTGACCTATATTTTGAGGGAGCGGTTGGCGGTGGTATCCCTATAGTTCGCCCGATGAAGATATGTCTCGCCGCTAACCGGATATATTCAGTAGTGGGCATTTTGAACGCAACGACAAATTACATCTTGACGAAAATGGCTGAGGAGAGATGGACATATCTTGATGCTCTCAAAGATGCGCAGGAAAGGGGATATGCGGAAGCTGACCCTACTTACGATGTTGAAGGGCTTGACGCTGCTTACAAAATCTCCATCTTAGCTTCCATCGCTTTCAACAGCAGGGTGAATGTGGACGAAGTATACAGAGAAGGCATAGCGAAAATCTCGCCGATAGATTTAGTTTATGCAGAGGAGTTGGGCTATGTTATCAAACTCCTCGCAATCGCTAAGGAGGAGAACGGGATGCTCAGCATAAGGGTTCATCCAGCGCTAATACCTAAGCATCATCCCCTCGCCTCGGTGAGGGGTGTCAATAACGCCATCCTCGTGCACGGTTCATCGGTTGGTAGAGTGATGTTTTATGGGGAAGGAGCTGGTTCTCTACCAACGGGTTCAGCGGTTGTGGGGGATATAATTGATATCGTGAGGAACATTGCCTTCAATTGCACGGGTAGAATTTCCTGCACTTGTTTTCGGCAAATAGCCCAGAAGGACATAAGCGAAATCATTTCAAAATATTATCTTAGAATGAAAGTTAAGGACCAACCCGGTGTTTTAGCAGCAATAGCCACCTGCTTTGGGGAGGAAAAGGTGAGCATTGCTTCCGTTGTTCAGAAAAGACAGGTGAATAAGTCAGCGGAAATCGTGTGGATAACTCATCCCTCAAGGGAGGGAGCTTTGCGGGAAGCGTTGAAAAAAATTGAGGAACTCCCGGTAGTTGAGGAAATAAACATTGTTTTGAGGGCTGAAGAATGAATTATAGGTGGCGAGGCGTAATAGAGGAATATAGAAAACACTTACCGGTAACGGAGAGAACCCCAGTTATAACCCTTTTAGAGGGCAACACACCCCTTATAGAAGCGCGCAATCTCGCGGATTACATCTCCCTTCCGCTGAAGCTCTTCTTAAAGTTTGAGGGGGCAAATCCCACAGGCTCCTTCAAGGATAGGGGGATGACCGTGGCTATCTCAAAGGCATTGGAGGAAGGTGCAAAAGCAGTTATCTGCGCCTCAACAGGCAACACCTCCGCCTCTGCAGCTGCATATGCTGCCCGTGCTCGCATTCCAGCGATAGTCCTTATCCCTAAGGGGGCAATAGCATTGGGGAAACTGGCGCAGGCTCTCGTTTACAATGCGAGGGTTATAGCAATTGAAGGAAATTTTGACGATGCCCTACGGCTGGTGGTTGAGATTTGTAAAAAATATCCTGTGACCCTCGTCAATTCTTTAAATCCCTATCGCATAGAGGGACAGAAAACCGCCGCTTTTGAGATAAGCGATGTGCTCGGTGATGCTCCTAAATTTCACGCTATACCCGTCGGTAATGCCGGAAACATAACAGCTTATTGGAAAGGCTACAAGGAATATCACAGGTTGGGCATCAACAAAAAACTCCCTAAAATGTTGGGATTTCAGGCGGCGGGAGCAGCGCCTATCGTTGAGGGACACCCAATAGAGAATCCCCAAACCATAGCCACGGCTATAAGAATTGGAAACCCCGCTTCCTGGCGGGGAGCAGTTCAAGCGAGAGACGAATCGGGTGGCTTGATAGATAAAGTGACCGATGAAGAGATAATAGAGGCTTATAAGCTCATCGCCTCATTGGAAGGAATTTTCTGCGAACCAGCTTCCGCTGCATCCGTTGCAGGAGTGATTAAAAAGCACAAGGAGGGTTATTTTAAGGGATACGAGGGAGAAACGATAGTTTGCACATTGACGGGACACGGTTTGAAAGACCCTCAACTTGCGGTTGATGTGGCGCCTGCATCCTTTCTCACCGCCCCACCCATTCTGGAGGAAGTGGTTAAGTTAATAGGCTTTTGAGCTGAATAGAGAGGAAACTATCCCCTTGATTATCTCCACTTGATGAACTATATCCTCCAAAACCACATACTCCTCGCCTGAATGCGATATCTTCGGCTCACCAGCGCCCAAGACCACAACCTCGCTCCCCCTCTCCTGAAAACGAGAAGCCTCAGACCAACCGGGTGGGGATATTTCCCGTTCATAACCCAAGATTTCCCTTGCTACCTCCCTCGCCAATCTGGCAAGAGGAGAGAAAATCTCCGCTCTTAAAGGATTTTCCACTCTTAATATGCGATATGACACATCCATCCAACGGGGATTTTTCAACACGCTATCCAAAATTCGCAATGCCCAGGTTGAATCCCTATCAAGCGGTAATGGAACCGCAATTGTTGAATGACACCTCTCGGGCAAACGCAAAAAGCTCTCCCCTCCCTTCATCCCCACTAATACGAAAGGCAAACGCTCCTTTAAATCGTTAAGAAAAACCATCATCTCTTCAATTGAATTGATGCCGGAAAGGGGGAAGGAAACCGGTGTGGATAAGCCATAACAATAAATTTCCAGCAGCAGAAGTCCGGGATGCTCGGTAACAACAGACAAATTAGTCGGTTCACCTATGATTGCCCAACGAGGAGAGTAACCCTCCTGGAAAACTTTCCTCAATCCTTCACCTCTCTCCTCGCTATCGCTCGTTATCAGGATATCTACGCTGCCTCTTTCTATTTTCCCCTTCATTTTCCTAAAAGCCTCAATCATCGCAACCACGGAGGCTTTATCACAAACGCCGAGCCCGTATGCCTTCCCTTCCTCTTCCCTATAGAAAGGTTGAGAAAGAGCGTAAGGTGGTGTTGTATCTATGTGGCAGAATAAGCATAGGGAGGGCTCCCCTACACCGATGCGTGAGAAAAGAAAGGGAGCGCTTTCTCCAACAATAGTAGTTTCCAACCCTTCTTCTTTCAATTGCTGTTCCAAGAGGCGAATTACCTCGCCTGTATCATCCCAATGGCGAACAAGTTCGCTAAGAAGAGAGAAGATATCCATCATTTTCCCCTATCACTTTTTTTATGTTCTCAAGGAGGTAGAATGTCAACTCTTCTACTACTTTCTCTTCCTCCCCTTCTACCATTATACGAAGCTTGTTCTCCGTTCCGGATGCCCTAACAAGAATCCTTACCTTCCCTCCAGATGATATCCTCGCCTTCTCCACTATCTCTCTTACGCTCTCATCTTTCTCCCATTTCTTCGCTTCTTTTGTGCTTATATTAACGAGCTTCTGAGGGAAAATTTTGTAATTTCTTAATTCCGATAGGGGTTTCCCCTTTTCCAACATAATTTCAATCAACTTTATCGCTGTCAGCAATCCATCGCCAGTGGGAAGATGGTCAAAGAGAATTATATGACCAGATTGCTCTCCCCCTAAGTTGGCTCCTATTTCCTTCATCTTGTCCGCCACATATTTATCCCCTATCTGCACCCGAACAACATCAATGCCACGCTCCCTGAGGGCTAACTCAATTCCTCTATTAGTCATATGGGTTGTAACGACAGGACCTTTCAAAATTCCTTTATCTTTCATATAGGTGGCAAGTATGCAGAGGGCGCCATCTCCTTGGATTATCTCCCCTTTTTCATCTGAAAATATCACCCTATCTCCATCACCATCTAAGGAAAACCCAAGATGAGCTCCGCTCTCAATGACTTTCCTTGCCATTTCTTGAGGATGGACTGCACCGCATCCCTCGTTAATGTTTCTTCCATTAGGTTTTCCATTGAGAAGGATTACATTCGCATCAAGCTCACTGAAGAGGAGTGGCGCTAACTCATATCCAGCGCCATTAGCGGAGTCAATCACTATTCTCAAGCCTTTAAAGCTGCGAGTTGCCTTTCCTAAGAGAAAATTCTTGTAGCTCTCTGCTCCTTCAGCAAAATTTATCCTTCTCCCTATCTCGCTGGGGGGAGCAAGGTGGAAATCTTTTTCCCATAATTTTTTTTCTATCTCTTCCTCCAAAACCTCCGATAGCTTGAAACCGTCTCTATTAAAAAGCTTTATTCCGTTCTCATAAAAAGGATTGTGAGAAGCGGAAATCACGCCACCCCATTTCCCCCTTGATAATGATAGATAGGCTATGCCGGGAGTAGTTATGACGCCTACCTCCCACACATCCATTCCGGATGCACAGAGACCGGAGGAAAAAGCAGATTCAATCATATCGCTAGATAATCTGGTGTCTTTTCCCAAGATTATTTCCCTACCACTATTCCTTAAAACGCTTCCCGCTGCTAAACCAAGCATTACAACGAAATCGGGAGTGAGGTCATCATTCGCTCTGCCCCGAACACCATCAGTTCCGAAAAGCTTACCCACTACTACCACTCCCTATCGTCAACTTGACCGATACGGTTTTCCTATCAAGGATGCTAACTCTATCGGGTTTCACCAGCTTCACCTCCAAAGAACAGGAGGATTCAATATTGGATAAATCAATCTTTTCCGTCTTTATACTATCCAGTCCAGCCAAAACCGTATTTGGACCGCTTATGGCTACCACCGAGGGATAAACCTCCACTTTCGTCAGAATAAGATTATTCGGCAAGCTTCCCGCAAAGTCAGGGACAACGGGAACGACTTTTACCGCTTTTGAAACATAAAAGTTAATAGTGACTTTTACTAATGGAGGAATAACTCTTACATTCTGCATAGGTTTATTTTCCCTATCCATAATCAAGACAGGGAGCGTGTAATCCCCTTCCCCTCTTCCTAAATCCACCAAAACATTGGCACTCGCTACCTCGCTTCTTTTGGATAAAGGATAATACACAGAGACATTTTGCGGATTGAGATATATTGCTTTTAATGCAAATCCCTCGGGCGGTGGAGAGGTAATAATCGGCTGAACAGCCATCTGTTGGGAGACTATCTTATCAATCACAACCTTTATCCTATGGGGTTTGTAGGAGACATTCAAACCTCTTGGGGCGGAAACCCTCACGCTGACGCTGTGAATTCCAACATCTTTCCCCTCAAGCGATATGCTTGCCCTTATGGAGTTAGGGCTGATTTGCTCTATTCTCTTCTTTGCTCCTCTAATTGTGATATTCAAGGTAGGTAAATGGGAGGTTATGATAAGACCTGGAGCAAGCCCCTTGATTTCTATTTCCTTCCTTATCACCTGAGTTATTATAGGATTCTCTTGACTATGCACATAAATCCAAAGGAAAAGGGCGGAAAAGAAGGCGAAGAGTTTCTGTCCCCAGTTATGCTTTAGCCTTGCCAACATTTTTTTCCTCCTTGAAGAAGAGGGAACGCAGGATTTCCCTTAATTGCTCCTCATTTATATCTTGTTTCAAGATTCCCTCATAGGCAAGGCTCACCGCACCAGTTTCCTCAGAAACGATTATTACCACCGCATCCGTTAGCTCTGATAACCCAAGTCCCGCTCTATGGCGTGTATGGAGATTTTCACCCACTTCTTCCTTGCTGGACAAAGGAAGAACACAGCTGGCGGCAACGATTCTATTACCTCTGATCAATATCGCTCCGTCGTGGAGAGGATTTCCGGGATAGAAAATAGATTCGACTAAACGAGAGGATAATTGCGCATCTATTGGGATGCTTTGGTAAATGTAATCGTCAACCCTGGCTTGCCTTTCTAGAACTAACAATGCACCCACCCTCTTAGCTGAGAGGGATTTAACAGCCCTGATGATTTCCTCTAATATCGCTAATTGAGGACGTTTTTCCCCGAAAAAAAGGCGTGGGCGTCCCGCCCATACACCAAATTTACCCAATTCTTCCAAGAGGGTGCGCATCTCCGGATAGAACAGTATTACCAGTGCTACGGGTAGAAGCATTACGAAGCGGTCAAGGACCCAGCTGACGGTGCGCAAGTCCAAAAGATGGCAGATATACAAGAGGATGAAGAAAACGAGCAAACCCTGCATAATAAGCCATCCCCTCGTTCCCTTCGCCAAAACCATCAATTCATAGATTATGAAGGAGATTATCCCCAGGTCCAAAAGGGATGTTATTATCTCATAAGCGTTTAGACCATTGGGGAAAAGCCAATCCAACATTTTTTAAAAGAGGTTCAGTTGCTCCCCTCCCTCTTCAGGAGGAGGAATTACGAGCTTTTCTTCCGCTTCCTCAGCGGTGCTCTCCGCCTTCCTTCTCGCCTCGGCGATGTCTTCCGAGAGTAACCAGCGAAGTTCGTCAAAAGCTCTCCCCGGTTGTCGCAGAACATATGCTGGATGATAAGTAGCTATTACAAAGGGAGCGTATATCGTCTTGAACCATATCCCTCTTTCCTCTGTCATCTTAAACGCTTTATGAATCACCACCTCCGCGGAGGGAGCTCCCAAGCAAACGATGACCTTCGGCTTTATTATTGATAACTCCTCTTCAAGCCATTTCTTGCAAGCTTGCACCTCTTGGGGACGAGGTGGACGATTACGAACGCTATCCCCTTCCCTTATCGTTGCCCTACATCTGATGATATTAGTTATCCATACCTCTTCCCTCGTTAAACCATTCTCTAAGAGAACCTCCTCAAGCAATTTTCCTGCCCTTCCTACGAAGGGACGCCCCTGCAAGTCCTCGTTCTCACCCGGTCCCTCCCCAACGAATACAATCTTTGCATCTATATTCCCTTCCCCCACGACGACATTGGTGCGTGTTTCCCAGAGAGGACAATCCTTGCAAGCGAGAACCCTCCGCTTATATTCAAGGAATTTTTCCCACTTATTCATCTCCGTTTATCCAATACCCTTTTTAAAGTTTCGTAAGTGGAGGATAAGCTCTGAGGAATAACCTTAGTGTCACCGATAACGGGCATAAAATTAGTATCACCTTCCCAGCGAGGGACGATATGGAGATGGATGTGGTCAGGAACACCGGCTCCTGCAACCTTGCCTATATTCATACCTATGTTAAATCCATCGCAATTCAAGGCTTCCTTCAAAACATCTAACAGAAGGGTTAACGCCTGCATAATCTCAAGCTTTTCTTCCTCGCTCATTTCGTTAAGGGAAGGGGTGTGCCTATATGGGGCAATCATAAGATGCCCGTTGTTGTAGGGATAGATATTCAGCACAGCGAAACAGCTCTTACCTCGCCATAAAACGAGGTTTTCTTTATCATCGCCGTGGATTTTCTGACAAAAAATACATTTCTCATTCTTTTCTTGTCCGGTCACATATGCTGACCTCCAAGGTGCCCAAAGTATCTTCATTATAGAATTTATATTACCTCAAAATGCCCCAGATGTCAATTAACTACCGGATATTCGGATGTTTCCTTTAGAACCCCATCTAAGCAAATAACTTGCCTTTAGAGAAGCTCCAAGCTCCGTGATGTCTCCATCTAAAAAACCCAAAAAGAAGACGAGGTTTCCCCCTCCTCCCTCAAGAAGGAAGATATTTTGTGCCTGTGGTTCACATTTTATTCTCTCTATCCAAACAGCATCTTTCCCCCTTAGAAAGATTAGAAATGGCTTATTCAAATTCATCGGTTCAAATTTAGACTCCCAACATCTTCCAATCACATTCCCCATATTCTCCGATAAAATACCATCTAATCCGTTCACAATCCACTGCCTAACCGAGGGCACAGTGAAAATCTGAGCTAAGAAAGCGGATACTTTTCTCGCCTTCGCGCGTGGCGTGAGTTCTATCTCTATTTCAAGCTCCCTCCCCTTGCCAACCTTATATTTAACCTTGTAGTCAATCGGGTCGGCTATCTTTCCATCCTTCCTCTTTAGCTCGCCCTCAGCTATTGCGGTTACCGCCGCATCTCCCCTTTCAATCCTCATCCTTCCCTCTTTTTCCTCTTTACTGCCCACATATCCTCTTTCATAGATTCCCCAATCGGTGTATATATGGAAATCGCTGAATATAATCCCGTAATCTTTGTCCTCAAGCTTATCCGCTAACCATCCCCTCGTTTTAGAAAGATGAAGGGAAAAGAATTCGTTACCAATTGAAACCTCTTCCTTTTCCTCTTTAACCCACACCGGCTTTGCGAGGGAAAGGAAACATAGGATAAGGCAAAAGAGTATCTTTTTCATTTATCCATCACCCCTAACTCGTAAGAGAACCTATACCATCTCGGTTCTATTTTCGCTTCTCCATCCAAGAAAGCGAAGAAAATCGTTATATTTCCGTTTCCTGAATTATAAAGGAAGAGATTACCGTTCTCTGGAATCTCTATGTTTTTTATCTCCACTTTCTCTTTCTCACCCACGAGCTCTATATTGGCTTCACTCAATTTGTGTTTCAAGCTTTCCCACACTCTTCCTATTTGAGAAAGAGGGATTTCCCTTCCATCTACCAAGCAGGAGGATATCCCTTTAAAGTTCAACCTTTGGGCGAGAAAAGCGACGCTTTCTTTGTTCACAAATGGACGCACTTGAACGCTCGCTTTTATATGAGATGTAGCGCTGGGAAATTCGTAAACGCACTCGTATTCAACCAATGGACGAGCGACATTGTTCCACCCGCTATTAGCTTCTCGCAGGAAGCTATGCGTTTTTAGGAAAAGGCTTTCCCCGTTCCTTTCCATTCTTATCTCCGCTTCAGGGTCATTATTGGATGTTCCAACGAGGGGAAAGGCGTTGCCGAGCGAATCGTGATATTCTCCGTATATCCCTCTATCGGAGTATATTTCACTCCCCTGTAGTAGGCTCTCATCGTGCAAATAGAATCCCTTAAGATTTCCGCTTCTTCTTGTTAACACAGCGTAACAATTCCCCATCTTCACTATGTAATCCGCCCCATCGCATTCAACCTTAGGCGGAATCTTTACCTCCTTCCCTAAATAAGGGAGTTTTCCTTTACCGATAAACAACGAGTATTCAATCTCGTAGCTTTCCTTCGGGGAGATTTTCCAACCCTTTTTCCCATCAGCCATAGCCAAAAGGAAATGAAAGCCTAAATCTCTAATCCTTTCACGAATGTAAATATTTTCGGGCAGTTTAGCAAAGGAGGGAAGGAGGAGAAGAAGATATTCATCTTTTCTGAAGGCACATAGGAAAGGTTTGTAGGGATTTAGCGGCAATCGGGCGGCATCGTAAGGAAATAGAGTATGCCAATACCTTCCTCCTTTCCCTTCCTTGTAATGGCGGATAAAGAAGGTATCATACAGCACGCCTTCAAAGCTATTGACGAGAAAGTGGTCTATTTCTTTTAGCTTTAACCAGTGCCAAAGCTCTCCCTTAACGGTTCCTAAATCACGCTTGGGCTTGAGCCTCAATTTAACATCTATTCTGTTGCTATTTGAAAAGCGATAGCCGATTTCGTAGCTAGCCCATTCAGTTGCACCGACAAACTCCAAATAGAGCTCTTCCTCCTTCCTCTTCGCTACCATTTTTGTCTTCCCCTCGCTTGCTTTAAAACTATCCCCTATCCCTATCCTTCTTCTTCCCTCCTCCCATTCCATATATTCAAGCAAGTTATCTCCACCCCTCAGGGAGAGGCTTTTGATTAGCCCGCTCCTCTTATCTATTACAGCTTGATATATGCCATTTTCCACTTCGATTTTTTCTCCTTTCTCACTGGAAGAAGGAACCCCGTTGGATTTAGGAACTTGCTCACATTGGGGAATCGATAACGGCTTAGAAGGGACGAACATCCTTTCTTTCCTCACCAAAACAATCGCTGGTGAATAGGGCTTTATCTTCAGTTTAAATGTTAACTTACCATTTTTGAACCCTCCCTTTAATTCTTTGCCCTCAAATGCTTCATAAAGGAATATATTTTTAAAGGATGGGAGGAAACGCTGAGAAAGGGAAAGCTGGACATCCTCCTCTTTACCGCCCATATTTATCGCCACAATAGCCAACCTATCTTTGAAAGCTCTCAAACAAGTGAAGATGCCTTTTCTATCGCATTCAACGGCTAAATAATGGGCTTCTCCTATGGATAATTCCTCGTTGCTTTTTCTTATGCTGTAAAGATGCTTTAGGAAGGGACCACGACCGATATCTCCGTCGTGGTAGACCATTGGTGCTCCCTCTATGAGAGCGCAGAGAGCCAAAAAAGAATTGAATGTTCCATTCCCCTGTAAACCAGCGAAGCGGACAGTGTCATGGCTTTCCACGAAGCGCATAAGCGTTGCTCCTTTAGGATAAGCATATTTTTGGTATTCCAACCACTCTTGGAGGTCCCTAATCCATTCCTCCCTGTTATTCTGGGAGTAATTTTGACAGATGAAAAGAAAGGGGAAATCGTAAACGACATCGCTATAGCGGAAGAACCAGGGACCTGTTGCCTCCGGCAGAAGCATAACCTCCTTTTTGTATTTCCGCATTTCCTCTCTTGACTTAGCTAAAATCTGTAGACCTCCCCAAAGC
Source organism: bacterium (assembly GCA_049970775.1). GTDB lineage: Bacteria > Armatimonadota > JACIXR01 > JACIXR01 > JACIXR01 > JACIXR01. The sequence goes on from JBMFMH010000003.1 coordinate 49,540, forward strand.
CCCGATAAGGTTGGACGATGGGGAGAATTCGGGTCCCAATTCGCTGGTCCGCCGCCAGCACAATCCACTCTATACCCATCTATATCCAATTTTCTAACCCAATACGCTGAGTGCTCAGCCATATACCTCTGCCAGGCTTCGCTGGCATAATCGCAAGAGAGACAACCCCACCAATAGAGCACATTCCCTTTTGCATCTCTGGACACCGCTTGAGGAAGCTTTTCTAAAAGTCCTGATTCCTCCCTTGGACCATGAGGAATTAAGTCAAACAACACCTTTATCCCGAGCTTGTGAGCCATTTGAACAAACCTCTTTGCCGCCTCTTCCCCTCCCAGTGCCTCCTCAATCTTATAGTAGTCCACAGGTCCATAAAGACCCGGCCAAACAGGAAGAAGCCAGAGCACATTGAAACCAAGGTCTGCCAAGTGGGGTAGATAATGGGAGAAATTATCAAATCCACCCACATCTTGTAGTCCGCTATCTATCGTTCCGCCGGGATAAGCTGAATAAATTATCGCCTTTCTCGCCCAATCCGGTCTATCTTTCGGTGGTGTTAAGCCGATGACATCATATACTTCCTGCTCCTTCCTCAAAGCTTCGGCTAAATCCCCCTGGACAATCCTTATGAACTGTGTTCCTCCCGCTAATTCCCTTCTCTTACCCATCACATCCGCAGCAGAAAGGGTATGAACGATGTCCAATCCTTCCTTGCTCTCTCTCACATAACAGCCTGCTCCTTCCGTTTCAGAATAAAATAAAGCCAAAAACGAGATATTCATTTTATCGTTTCTCACTATCACACAGCGATTGCTTGACCAGGCATAGTCGTCGTTTATAGTCCTCTCCTCTCCTTCAAACTTATATCTTCGGGGAGGAAAATTGGAAGGAATCATAAACCAGAAATCTCCTTTTTCTCCCAATCTTATCTCACTAAGGGAGAAACGAAGGTCGCTTATATGTGGATTTTCCTTGCCCTCGTAAATCACCCTCCCCTCCCGCATGATTAAGTCGCTTTGCGGGTAAAGAATATATTCGCTCTCAATTATCCAATCACCTACCCTGCTTCTAATTTCAAGTTTCTTTCTTTTACCCTCGTCCTCTATCTTATAATCAACGAGTTTAATTGGACATCTTAGCTCTTCCCAATCCTCCTTCTTAACGATGAAAATGGGTCCACGAATACCGCCCTCCCCTCCTCTATCGTAAATCCTTATAGCAAGCAGATTTTCCTTTCCCCACTTAACCAACTCCCTTGGGATAACATATACACGGGGTTTCTCCCACCAGTTAGGGGTCTCCTCTCCCGTGTGTCCGATGAGTTGACCATTAAAATAAACCCAATCAAAATCATCAATTGCCCCTATATAGAGAAGCAAATCTTTTCCCTCCCATTCACTGGGAAGAATCACATTTCTCCTAACAAAAGCATAGCCGTTGTATGGTTTCCACTCGGGCGATGGGGAATTCGGGTAGATTTGCGTATAACCGAAATCCTCCCACATACCAGGAATGTTCAATTCACTCCACTTGCTATCATTATAACTTGCGAGCTGCCAGCCTTCTGATAATCCTTTATCCTCGGGGTCAATAGAAAACTTCCATTTCCCTTCAAGAGAAATACCCCTTCCCTTGATTACCTCCTTTAATGCTAACTTCTCCTCCAGCCACTCGCCCTCCACTTTTATATCTAGCGGCGGGCGGTGCTCACTATTGGTGAGGATTTGGATATTTGACGGCTTATAGAAAATTGACATTAAAAAACCATTTTCTCTGGAGAAATGAAGGGAGAGCTTGGCATTAGAGAAGATTAACTCGTTTTTATTCTCTTTAAGGTAGATTTCCTCTTCGCCATAGGCAATAAAAGTGAGAAGTAGAATAGAGAAAGAAAAAAGAAAAAACCTCTCCATATGTTCTTCACCCCTCCTTCAATATGCCTATTTTCTTGCCAAGGTCATCCCAATGGTTTTTGATAAGTTGATATTGAGCATTGTAGAACTTCTTAGCCACATATCCCTGCACCATTCCGCCGAAGGGCATAGGATAAAAGAGAAGCATTAAAACAATCCAAAGAGCAAACCCTATGCCTGCGGTTATAAATCCTCTTTTCCATAGGGGATGACTTCTCCCCTTGACCAAGCCCACCATAATCATAAGTATGCCTACACCAACGAGGATTAGACCGGCGAAGGTGACGAAAATCAAGAGCCGAGTGAGACGATATAAACTGCTCGTTGTTTCATCCTCCAATTTCCTCGCTTTCTCTAAATATCTTTTCTTGGCTTTTTCCACTTCCTTTTTTTCTTCATCATCCAATCCCAATTTTAAAAAGGAGAGAGAGGAAATGTATTCGGGTCTGACCATTGAATAGTTCGCCAAATCGGAGCCAATCTTCACGATGCTTTTATCACCGCCGATTACATTTTTAATTTCTCTTCCCATTTTCTCAAGGTTATCCCATAGCCAGCGAAGGGAGGTATAACGAAGACCAGCACAAGCAAGAGGTTGGGATTGCCCAAGAGCGGAGAATATTAACGGCAACGGTATTTTCTCTTTGCTACTGCTCGCTTCCTCCAATTTTCTCCCTGCTTCCTTTTGTTTGCCTTCTTTCAAGAGAGAGTAAGCGGAAAGGAAGAGGGAAAATGGGTCTTTGTTATCTTTTAAATACTCCTCCGCCTTCAACCATTTTCCCTCTTTGAGCATTGCTTCTCCCAGAAGGATTTTCGTAAATTTAGTTTGGCTTTTCTCTAAGTGAGGAAGAGCGTCTTTCCATTGAGGGGTAGGATGTTTTGCGAGATAAAAGAGAGCAAGGGTTTCCTCAATAAATGGCTCCCTTAATTTCCCCGCTGCTTCCTCTAAGAGAGCTATGGCTTTGTCCGTTGGTGTTCCGTTCTGAATGAAGAGGGCTATTGCTTCCCTTGCCTTTCCCACAGCGCTGCTCTCAGGGGTCTTGGCACAGCCCTGGAAGAATAGAAGAGCAAGGATTGGAAGACCGAAGAGAAATTTCGCCCTTCTCATCTTTTTTAAATGGTAATCCTGATATTGATTATGTCAATTTTGTGTATAATTCCATAACATATTAGACTCGATAAGAAGGTGAGGATATTGGCGTTT
>JBMFMH010000004.1:0-50257 GCA_049970775.1 bacterium
GAAGATACCTCAATGGCTTAAAGGAATCGTGCCCTCATTTTCAAAGAAGTTCACCCTTAGACCCGGCGAAACGCTGAGAATTCCACTTAAGGGAAGGTGATGCATAATTGTCAAAGCCCCTCCTTAAATCTCAAATCCTTCTGCTACTTCTAATATTTTCCCCGCTTGCTATGCCAAAACCGACCATATTATTCGTGGGGATAAAAGGGTTCCCTATAATTGATAAAATTTACGCTGAGAAGCTCTCCGAAGAAGGTTTCAACATACTTACCTCCACTATTGAGGATTTAACCGTTTCCTCGCTTCAAAAATGTAATGTTCTTGTATTAACCCAGTTTTCGGTAGGAAATACTTTTCTTTCCGAAGAAATGGAAAACGCCATATCAAAATGGGTAAAGGAAGGCGGAGGATTATTCCTCATTATGGGTCTCCAAGGTTACGGCGACTATAAGGAGCTAGTGGACAATTTAAACTCCTTCTTAGCTCCCTTTGACATCAAACTTTTATTTGAAAATGTAAAAGATGAGAAGCACAAAGAGGTTTTCAAAGGGATTTTAAATTATGTATATTATAAGACTGCGAATATTCTCAACCAGCATCCCGTTACAGCGGGAATTAAATATATTTGGTATCCTGGCGGAGGCGGGCAACATGCATCGCCTATATCAACATATACTTTCAAAGCGAGTTCCTCCTGGGAAATATTAATCAGGGGCGAAAAAACCGCCTTTTCACCCTCTTATCCTTCTGAACCGCCCCTTCTCGCCTGCAGGGACTTCGGCAAGGGAAGAATCGCCTTCCTTTCGATGGATGCTCGTTACTTCATAAACGACGGTTATCATCCCGCTTACGGCGGATATGCAATGGAAAAAGGAGATGGATTTCGTCTTCTCCTCCAAATATATAATTGGCTAGCTGAACCTTCCTTAAAACAAGGGAGGATTTTCTCCCACTTCTCTTTACCATCGCAACAACCAACGAAAGCAGTAAAGGAAGAAAAACCTCCAGAAGATGCCACTTGTGGGGAGCTAATCAGGAAAATCAACGATGTCCAACTCCTAAAAACATTTAAGGGAGTAATAGGGGTGCATTCCGATTTGAGCGATGGAGAAAACTGCGTTGAGGAACTTTGCGTTGAAGCGAAGAGATTGGGACTTGATTTTCTTGTTTTCACCGAGCGATATGATTTGATGAACGAAATCAAATGGAATGAATTGGTGAGGAGATGTAAAGCCCAATCCACAAATAGCTTTATTGCTATCCCCGGACTCAAGCTCACTACCCCTGATGCAGAGATAATCTGTTTTCACCTCTCACGCTTCCCTAAAGTAGATGAAGTAACTAATCCGCCCGCTCTTTTGTTTAATTTAAATTTCCCAACTATTGTAATTTGTAAACCCCATTTAAACCATCTCAATCCTTGGCAATACAAGTTCTACACTGGCATAGCATTGTTCACTTACGAGAAAGGTTCTTTGTTAGATGAAGCTACTTCCCTTTACAGGGAACTCTCAGCGAATGACTATCGTTTGATACCAGTCGCAGTTAACTACTGCTATTCCCTTTCTCAGCTTGAGCATGCGGTAAGGGAGGAAGTTATAACATATGTTAGCGCTGAGAAAATTGAAGACCTAATCGCACACCCGGATTGGCAACACAGCGGACCACTTCGCACTGTTTATGGGGAAGGAACTTCTTATGTTAGCAGCGGTTTGGTATTGAATGTTTTCGCCGTCGCTACAAAAGAAAGCTTGCTTTCTTCCTTTGGAGCATACGCCGTCTTTCCTGGGCACAAGGAGCTCTTTAAGATAGAACTTACCTCTCAATACCCTATAAGGAAAGTGATAGTTTATAGAGGGACAAGGGAATGGCGGAAATTTTTTCCTGGCAAGAAAAAGTTCTCTCAACTCCTTTGGGCTACCTCCATTAGGGACGACGAGCCCTTGATGGTATATGCGGAGGACATAAATGGTAGGATTTTATTTTCAAACTCCTTACGCAAACCTTATAATCCCTTTTTCAGCTACACGATGTGCGTTGACAAACAAAACAGCATAGTTGAAAGGGCTGGCATCGGTTGGAGCGCTGGTTGGATTGCCGGTCTTGATGTGGGTGCTATTTTCCCTTTGATTCCCGCTAACGAGCTCGTCCCTGCAGGCGAGGATGCTTCCTGGTGTCCTATTTCTTCTTGGGAAACTCGCCCCATTTTACCAATTAGTGAGGCGGAATTCCGCATATTACAAGGCAATCCTTCCTCTTGGAACGGCTGGGACATCCTTACTCTTAAAAAACGCTATTGTTCCTTCTCCTCGCCCGATTGCATTGTGATTGATAATTACTATGAGAAAAAATTCCTACGAGGGAAAGCAAGATACATATACTTTCGCCCCTTCCTTCACGGAATCAATGCCATATATGTTGAAGGTGAAGTTGAAGTTTTGAGGAATATACCCTATAATGGCGATTCGCTAATAGTGTTCCGAATTATGACCAACACCGCAACTAATCCTTATGAAAAATACGCGGCTTTCACCAATAACAACCTTAAAATGGGAAGCTTTCGCATTGCTGATAATGGGGATGATATCACGGTTGCATTAAAAGCGAATTTAAGAAAAGGGGACTGGCTATCACTTTTCCCCTCTATTCTCGGCAACATAGCTGTATACTCCTTAAGTGCTCTTGACTTAAAAGGTTTCATTGGGCTAACGAAAGATTCACTACATGCCTTTGTCTCCGGCGCAAATGAATGGAGGAACTATATCACACTCGCAATCCCCCTTAGCTTCTCCGGAAAGGTAATTCCGCCAAAAACAAAGTGGAGTTATTCTTTCCTTTTCATTTTGGATAACTCTTCTCCAAATGCACCTTTTAACTTTTCAAGGCTACAAAAAATATATGGTATCGGATGCAAACCCCCTTACGCTATAGAGGTTAAGAGAGGCAAAGTATTGTCTAGCTGTTATTTTCTCCATTTAGAAGCTGAGGACTATGGCGCTATTTTGAAATTTAGCCACTCCGAGCTCCCTTTCGGCTTAGGGATAAAGCTTTCAGGTTTAAATCCCAACTGGGAGGCTGGGTTGTATACATCTAAAGGAAAAGAGATAAAAAGAATCGGTATCGCAGATGATGGGGCGGGTTATTGTCATCTAGAAACTTTACCCAAAGAGGAAATTTTCATCGGTCATCCGATAACCTGCGATGTTCGCGAGGTCCGTTTGGGAATTATTTCGGATGGGCAGGAAAAATTCCTTATCGTCCATAATCCTCTTCCGAGAAGCATCACAGTATCACTAAATATCCAGCCGACTTTCACCTGGAAGATAAATAAGAAAATTATGACACTTCATGCTGGAGAAATTATAATGGAGAAAATCAATTAAAAAGAGGTGAAATTTGATGTTCTGGGTTGGATTAATAACGGTTTGTCTTGCATCCTTTGGAGGAGAATTAAGCTTTTCTCCTCCACCAGTGCGAGCACCAAGCGGGCTAATAGCAGAGGCTGGAGCAAACAAGGTTTATCTTGAATGGAACCCTAATCTGGAAAAGGACTTGGCTGGTTATCGCGTTTATCGCAGGCTTGATAAAGAGAAGACATTTCACTGCTTAACCGCAAATCCAATCAAAGAAAACGAGTTCATAGATAAGGGTTTGAAAAACGGCGTGAGGGTTGAATATGCGGTTACCGCCGTGCTTAAAAATGGGAAGGAAAGCGAGTTTTCAAACATCGCTGATGTAATTGTGAGGGCGATTAAACCACCTTTGATAAATGAGGGTGAAGCTTTAGTGGAGATTCCTAGCTTTTCGCCTTTAAGAGTTCCCAATGCTTTAACGATTGTTTTCCAAAATGGAAATCGCATTGTCTTTGATAAAGATTTAATGAGGGTTAGGGATTGGCAAACCCCCGATGGAACACATCTTCTTTACCCCTTTCCTTATGGGAATTCAATAGATATAACTTATATGGACGAGTTTGGCTTCCCACATCCCAATCCACCCTCCGATAAATTCCCTGCTGAGCCACCACGCATAACTTTAGATTACACCTTTGGACGAGTTAGGGCAGTATGGCTTGGCTATGAAGTAGCGGATAACCGCGTTTCCCTCCACTATCGTATACCACTTAATGGTCCCGGAGTGCCACCAGACGCTGATTGGGATATTTGGATATGGGCTGATGTGTGGGAAACTTGGTACCCTATAGAAAGAAATCTTTGGGGTGTTGAATATAAAGGGTTGGCTCGTAAGCTTGAGTTGAAAATCCCCTCCTACTATAAGAACGGTTATTCGGTTTGTCCCAATGACGGCTTTGGTGTTAATGGTTCTTGCGATGGTGCAGTTACTTACGAACTCCGATGGGGTAATCCCTATTTGTTGGAGGTCCATTGGGAAAAAGGGAAAGACACAAGAGGCATAGGTTCACCTCGTTCAACCGCCGGATTCCATCCAACGATGGAATCAATGCAGGTGCTTCCTTTTATCTTTATAAATTTCCCTAAGGGAACACTCTTGCTCTCACCCAAAAGATACTATTATGCTATAAGCTATTGTCTAACAAACTACGCAGCACAAGGTAAGGATGGGATATGGCCTAACTTTACCATTGATTGTGCTACCGCAGGTAAAAGATTTTCCCTTGAAACATTTGAATACCTCTGGACTCCCGATAATTCACTCCTTCCACCGCAAAAGTTCATTGATGCCTCGTTCTATTATAGAAGAAGGTTAGCCAATTTATATAAGCTCAATCCCTACCTCACTTGTTTGGATTATGCTTGGGATTATTGGGGACCATCCCCTGAAAGCGTGAGGGGAAAAACGGAAAAGGAGGCAATTGATATCTTGCTTCAATGGGGGCGGGAAATGGCAGAGAAAGCGAAAAGGCTTGGAGCTGACCAACTTGGTGGAGCCCACATCCTTTGGACATCATCTCCTTATACGGTCCCCGATGAGATAAGGCTGGAACCTAACCATCCAATAAACAAGGCGATATCTCAAATGATAAAAGAATTCCACAAGAGGGGGGTGCGTTTCGGTTACTGGATAAGACCTGAATTCGTGAAAACAGCAACAGCTAATGTTCTCTCCAATAGTTTCTGGACACCCTACTACGGTTATGTTTGTCAAGTCTATCCTCCTGCTATTCCAATTTTAGAAAAGGAAGGACTTAAACTCATTAGGAACCACAAGGAATGGATAAGAAAAAGCCTCTCGGGGAATTATCCCTCCAACCCTCCCTACCACTGGACACCTATGTCCTTGGCTACCGGTTGGTATGATGAGGTTGTTTATAAAGATTTGGTGATGATGAAACTATTAGGCTACGATAGCGCATTACAAGATGGTGGATTTTCCTGCCTTTCAGGAGTAGATTACACCACGGGAGAAGCGGTTGCTATTCAACCATTTTATTGGCGCTTTTACCAAGATGTTTATAGATTAGGATTGGATATTAATGGTGAATGTATGATAGGATGGGGAAATAATAATCTTCCAACACCTATAGAGGAGGATATGAAATATCTTTGGGCATATGTTCATTCTATGTATCGTGGAAATCGGGAAGAAGGTCCACTAAAGTGGTTCAGCCCCGAAATGAGACATCGTTCACATCAGCTTTACGAAGGATGTTATATGAACTTGGATAGCGACCCCAAGCACGCGGAAGTAGCCCGCTTTGCTCAACAATTTTTAAAGGCAAATGGGCATCCGGATAGGGTGTATCTAGAGGGGTTGAGATGGGATAGTGAAAAAAAGGAATGGGTATGGGATAATGTATGGTGGGAATATAAAAATGGAAAGCGAGTAAGGTATCCTAATTATGAGGAAATCTTCCAAGGGAGGTAAAAAATGAGAAGAAAGCGCTACCCTTGTATCCTGTTTGTTTGGTTACTTTTATCCACAGAATTTCCCTTTGTTGCTTACGGGCAAAGAGCGGACATTCATTTTGTTTCCTGGGGTGGAATAGGTTCTATTGAGAGAGTTGAGGCAGCAGCGAAAATAGGAATTGATGCTCACCGCTTGCCCATTGGTTGGCCTGATGAGATGGGAAACTATGATTTTTCTAATTTTGACAAAATGATAATAGCGCTCCACAAAGCGGGTATAAAAGTTATAATCCATTTCTTCAATCATGGGGTTCCTTCCTGGTTTTGGCAAAGACATCCCGATGCAAAACCGCGCAATGCAGTGGGGGAAAGTAGGGATTCCTTTGCCTCCCCTTGGAATCCTTTCGTTTTAAAACAGGTAAAAGAAAATATGCGAAAGGTATTGAGACATTTAAAAAAGACAAACCTCCTTTCCCTCGTTGATGGCGTGGAAATCGGCGTTGGAATGGAAGGGCAACTTTCTTATGAATGGGATGCCTTCTGGGCTTTTGACCCTTACGCCATCAAGGCTTACAGGGCTTTTCTAAAAAGATACTTCCATAATGATATATCCAAGCTCAATAAGGAATGGTCTGCTCGATATGCTGATTTTAACCAGATTTACCCACCCAAGGAATGGGCATATACGAAAGAATGTTTTCTTTTTGAGCAGTTCTACAGGGAAAGCATCTATAAAGTCGCTGAGGAGCTGAGCAATGTTGTTTTAGAATACTTTAAGCCTCGCATTTGGTATTGGATGTCTCATTTTATAAAATATCCTGAACGCTATTACGCCGCTCGTTTCCCATTATATTATATGAGGAAGCTCAGGGCTTTAAATAGAGCGGATGCTGTGCAGATATCGGTTGTGCCCGGTTGGCAATCAAGGGAAGAAGTGGAAAAGCTAAAGGAAATGGGGTTAGCGGTGATAGGCGAAATTTATATCACCCCGACTCCCCAAGAACAGAGAGAGCACGCTCGCCTAGCCTGGGAATTAGGATGTGATGGATTTTTTGTGGGAACTTTGGAGAACCTCTTTGATGAAAAGGGAGCTCTAACACCAACTGGAAAAGAAACCGAAGAGATAATAAAAGAGTGGAAAAACGGTGGAGTAAAATAATGTTGTGGGAATAGAAGAATAATTCCAAAATATAAAAAGGTGAAGACTATGGCAACTCTTCTCATTGGCTACGATGTTGAGGCTAACGACCCTGAAATAACGAAGAGGTTCCTGGAGGTCGCTTGGGAGGTGCATAATCGCCTCTCCGCCCCTTGCACATTCTTCCTGGTAGGAAGGACCTTAGAACTCGTCGGTGGCGAGGCATTCAGACCATTTGTTGAAAACCCTCTTTTCGACATTCAACAACACACTTATTCCCATCTTCTTTTGAAAACGGTTTATATAGACGATGGAGAAAAAATCCAGTTGGTTAGGGGAGGAAGTCTTGAGGAAATAGAAGAAGATGTAGGTAAGGCTTCTTCGCTTCTCAAGGAAATCCTTGGTATTGAGTGCATCGGTCTAACTGGTCCCTGGGGCTATTATCGTGGATTATGTGATAGACCGGATATATTGGAGATTCTTCATAGATTGGGAATAAGGTTTACCCGCACCTGGGCAAGAAACGAGAAAGATTATCAACCCACGCCCTTTGAGGTTCAGCCTTTCTGGTATGTTCATTCCGGCTTTCCCGATATTTTGGAATGCCCAAATCAAGGATACCAGGATGTTTATTGGTATTGGATTTTTGGAGAGAATATGGAAGGATACAAAAATTATTTGAGGGAATGCGTAGATTTAGTGAAGGCAAAGGATTTCGTTTGGGGTTATGGAGCCCATGACCATTCAGCTCTCAAAGATAAGGAATTATCCCAGATTGCTTTCCTGATAGAATATGCTCGGGCAAAAGGAATAGAGATAAAATCTTACAAAGATTTTTACGAGGAGATGAGAAAGAAATGGCAAAGTTAGCGGTCTGTGGAGGAGAACCACTCTTAACGGAACCAATCGGTAAGCCTTGGCCGATTTTTGGGGAGGAAGAAAGAAAGGAATTATTAGAGGTCTTGGAGAGCGGTATATGGTGGTTTGGCGGGTGGGGTTGGGATTACACTCAGGAGGGGTATGGGAAATCAAAGGTGGCTCAATTTGAAAGGTCTTTCGCTGATTTTCAAGGTGCGAAATATGGGTTAGCTGTCTGCAATGGCACAGTTGCCATAGAGGCAGCTCTCAAAGCGATTGGAGTTGAGGCGGGAGATGAGGTTATAGTTCCTGCTGCAACCTTCATTGCCACCGTGACGGCGGTTATCAGGGTAAATGCTATCCCTATTTTCGTTGATATAGACCCACGCAATTACACAATAGACCCAAGGGCAGTTGAGGCAGCGATAACACCTCGCACGAGGGCTGTCATCCCGGTTGATGTTGGAGGTATGCCCTGTGATTACGATTCCCTCAATGAGATAGGTAGGAAACACGGAATATATGTAATCGCTGATTGTGCCCATTCTCACGGCTCTCAGTGGAAAGGAGTGGGGACAGGAGCGGTTGCGGATGCGGGAACCTTCAGCTTCCAAATGGGGAAGACCTTAACCTGTGGGGAGGGAGGAATGATTTTAACAAACAATGAGGAAATTTACGAAAAAGCTTGGGCTTTTCATCATATCGGAAGGCTTCCCGGCAAGGGTTTCTATGAGCATTATATCCCAGGCACTAATTTAAGAATGACCGAATGGCAAGCTGCTATAGGCTTGGCTCAACTCAGGAGGTTCCCTGAACAAATAGAAATCAGGGAACGCAATTCAAATTATTTAAGGGAATTAATGAAAGAAGTGGATGGAGTAGAGCCGATATATAGGGACCCGAGAGTGACCCGCTGGTGCTTTTACTATTGGCATTTCAAATTTATTCCCGAGCAATGGGATGGTATATCTCGTGATAAGTTTCTTCAAGCTTTATCAGCGGAGGGGATTCCCTGTTGGACAGGACATATAGAACCACTTTACAAAATGCCTCTTTTTAAAGAGGAAAGCTTTGGAAGAAAGGGATGTCCCATAAAGTGTCCTTTATATGGAGGAGAAATTGATTATTCAAAACTTTACCTACCGGTAGTGGAAAAGGCGGCAAAGGAAGAAGCCTGCGCACTACCCCATTATCTCTTCCTCGGACCTCCATCGGATATGGAGAAAATAGTAGAGGCGATTTTAAAAATAAGAGAGAATATGGAGGAACTTCGCCAGATATGAAGCCTTGCTTGGGGAATTAAAGAAGCCAGCAATCCATTTCCTCTTGCCAAATCCTTCTTTTCAATGTATAAAATATCTCAAGTTATGAAATCTGTTTTTCCCCACTTCTAAAACTATGAGAATTATCCTAACCGGTGCCAAAGGGATGTTAGCCTCAGACATCTACAAAACCCTCTCGGAGAGAGAGGAACTTATTCCTTTCTCAAAGGAAGAACTTGATGTAACGGATAGTGAGAAAGTCTTTAAAGTTATTACCTCTCTCAAACCGGATGCCGTGATACATTGCGCCGCCTTCACGAATGTTGACCAATGCGAAATTGAGCCTGAGAAAGCATATTTCGTGAATACAGTGGGCACCTGGGCAATCGCCTCAGCCTGTGCTCAAACCGATTCCCTGCTCGTTTACATCAGCACCGATTATGTTTTTGACGGTAAAAAGGGCAGCCCCTATATTGAGATAGACGAGCCGAATCCCATAAACGAGTATGGGAAGTCAAAATTGGGAGGAGAAAAGGTGATATTAATGCTGCTCAGGCGTTTCTTCATTGTCAGGACGGCGGCTTTATTCGGCGAGAAGGGGAAGAATTTCGTCACAACGATTCTGAATAAAGCGAAAGAGGGAAAGCCCCTCGGTGTTGTTGCAGACCAAATCGTTTCCCCAACCTACACCCTTGATTTAGCCAGAGCTATCGCTGAACTTATTTACTCGCCCTTTTATGGCATCTACCACATAACGAATCAGGGAGAAACTTCCTGGTTCAATTTCGCTGAGCGAATCGTTTCCCTTGCGGGACTTTCCACCAAGATAAACCCGATAACTTCCGCTGAGTGGCCCAGCCCAGCAAAACGTCCTCCCTACTCCGCCCTCCGTTCCCTCTCCTGGACGCATTTCCGCTTCCAACCTCTGAGAAGTTGGCAAGAGGCTCTCTCCGATTTCCTCACCCAAATTGGAGGTGTATAGATTGGACTACAGCAAAACGCTCAACCTCCCCCAAACTCCTTTTCCAATGAAAGCCAATCTTCCTGTAAGGGAGAAGGATTTCCAAAGAAGATGGGATGAGATAAACCTTTACGAGAAAATCCTTAAGAAAAGGGAAGGGAGACCAATATTCATTTTGCACGATGGTCCACCCTATTCAAACGGGGACATCCATATGGGGCACGCTCTCAACAAAATCCTAAAGGATATAATCGTGCGATACAAGATGCTGAGGGGTTTCTATGCTCCCTTCGTTCCCGGTTGGGATAATCACGGAATGCCTATTGAAAAAGAAGTGCAAGAGGAGATACTACAGGAAAAGATAGAGCCAAGCATAACCCTCATCCGCCAGCGCTGCCGCGCCTTCGCCTCCCACTTCGTTGAAGTGCAAAAACAACAGTTCAAACGCTTGGGCATAATTGGTGATTGGGACAATCCTTATTTAACGATGGATAACGAATACGAAGCGGAGCTGGTCCGCATTTTCGGAGAGCTTTACTTTAAGGGCTATATTTATCGCACCCTTAAGCCAATCCTCTGGTGCACTTATTGTAAGACCGCCCTTGCGGAGGCGGAGATTGAGTATAAAGAAAAGGTTTCGCCCTCTATATGGGTGGCTTTCCCCTTGAAGGATGGCAAAGGGAAGCTTGAGGATGTTTTCGCTATAATCTGGACGACCACTCCCTGGACGATTCCGGGAAATGTCGCCATTATGCTTCATCCCGATTTCCATTATCTTGTGGTGGAGGTTGAAAAGAAAAGATATCTCGTAGCCGAGGAATTGCTTGAGAAAATAAAGGAGGAACTCGGTTGGCAGGAATTAAAAGTTTTACAAAGGTTTAAAGGCAGGGATTTAGAGGGAGTAGTTTTCTCCCATCCCTTTTTCCCACGGGAATCCCCCCTTGTTCTCAGCGATTTCGTCACTTCTGAGCAGGGCTCGGGTCTCGTTCATTGCGCCCCTGGGCATGGAGAGGAGGACTACATCGTAGGCAAGGCTTATAATCTTCCCATTCTAAGCCCGGTTAATGCCGATGGGCTCTTCACTGAGGAGGCTGGGGAATTCGCCGGTCTTTCCGTTATGAAGGAAGGAAACGAGGCTGTGATAAATGTTCTAAAAGAGAGAGGTCTCCTCCTTAAGGCATCGGAGATAACCCACGACTATCCTCATTGTTGGAGATGCAAAAACCCTTTGATATTCCGTGCTACCATTCAGTGGTTTATGAACATTGACCACCAAGGGCATAGAGAGAAATGCCTTGAGGAGATAGAGAAGACCCAGTGGATTCCCCCGCAAATGATAAATCGCATTTATAATATGGTTAAGACCCGTCCCGATTGGTGCCTCTCCCGACAAAGGGCTTGGGGCGTGGGGATACCTGCTTTTTACTGCGAGAATTGTGAAGAGGTGGTCATCACTCCCCAAACAGTGGAAAGAATCTACAATTTGGTCAAGGAAAGGGGCTCGGATGCCTGGTTTGAGCTATCGCCCGAGGAGATATTGCCGGAAGGCTTCACCTGTCCCAAATGCGGAGGTTCCTCATTCAGGAAAGAAAAAGATATCCTTGATGTATGGTTTGATTCAGGCTCAAGTCATCTGTGCGTTTTGGAAAAGAGAGAAGGGCATCGCTGGCCCGCCGATATCTATCTTGAAGGTTCAGACCAACATAGGGGATGGTTCAATTCCTCTCTTATGATAGCGGTAGCAATAAAGGGACAGGCTCCTTATAAGACGGTGATAACCAACGGCTGGGTGTTGGATGCTGAGGGGCATCCAATGCATAAGAGCTTGGGAAATGTAATTTCTCCCCTTGAGGTGGTAGAGAGATTTGGCGCCGATGTGCTAAGGCTTTGGATATCTTCGCTCAATTGCACTGAGGATGTTCATATGTCCTTTGAAATCGTTGGACAGGTTGCGGAATCATATCGCAAAATAAGGAACACTATCAGGTTCATATTGGGTAATCTTTATGACTTCAATCCGTCTCATTCCCTCCCCTATGAGAGTATGCTCAGCATAGATAAATTTATGCTTAATAGATTGCAAAGACTGATAGCTTCAGTCACAAACGCTTATGAAGGATTTCAATTCCACAGGGTTTACCATTTCATCTTAGATTTCTGCGTTAATTGGCTCTCCGCCTTCTATTTGGACATCTTGAAGGACCGTCTCTATATTTATCCACCAGATTCAATTGAGCGTCTATCAGCTCAGACTACCCTCTTTGAAATCGTGAAAGCTATGTTGACTATCCTCGCCCCGATAATCCCCCATACCGCCGAGGAAGCGTTTCAACATCTTCCTCAATGGGATGGGAAGCCGGAAAGCGTTCACCTCACGGATTGGCCAGCTTACAGAGAGGAATGGGTTGACGAGGAATTGGAAAGAAATTGGGGAAAAATATTGAACATCAGAAGAAAGATTTACAAGCAAATGGAAGAAGAACGGGCGAAAAACACCATCTCAAATCCATTGGAGGCAAATGTAGAGGTTTATCTCCCCGAGGATGATTACAAAGTTTTGAGTATGGTTGATAGCAAGCTTTCCGATATATTGATAACCTCCTCAGCGAACTTCCACCACCTATCGGAAGCTCCTCAAGAAAGCAAGGAAGTGGAGGGAATAAGGGTAATGATTTCAAGGGCTAAGGGTAAGAAATGCGCTCGTTGCTGGCAAATAAAGGAAAGCGTTGGTAAAGATGAGGATTATCCTGATTTATGCGAGAGATGCGCCTCTATTCTGAGGAACAGAGAAATAAAACCCTGTTGAATCTTGCCCTTGCTTCCTCTTCCTTAATCATTGACCAAGTGAGCAAGATTTTTGTCTTGAAAAATCTTCCCTTCGGTGTTTCCTTCCCTGTGATAAATGGGTTCCTCTACTTCACGCTCACGGAAAACAGAGGAATCGCCTTCGGCGCTCTTTCCGCTTTCAATTCCCTCTTCTTATCCCTTCTCAGCTTAGCTATCGTTATTCTTCTCCTGTTCTTTTGGCAGGAACATTCCTCTTATCTTTATTTAGTCGTAGGCGGTGCCTTGGGAAACATCCTAGATAGAATAAGGCTTGGCTTCGTTGTTGATTTCATACATATCCGCTTTTGGCCAGTGTTTAATATAGCCGATGTTTTCATCTCTCTCGGTGTTGTCCTCACTTTAATATCTGCGATAAAAAACAAAGGAGGAGAGGAAAATGCATCCCATTCTATTTAAAATAGGACCCCTCGCTATCCGCTCTTGGGGAGCTATGCTACTTGTAGGCTTCCTCCTCGCTTATTGGCTGGCATTAAAACGGGCGGAAAAGTATTCACTTCCCAAAGCATATGTCCTTGACTTAGCATTATATCTGCTTTTAGCAGGAGTAATCGGTGGAAGGCTCGTTTATGTTCTTCTAAATTGGCGTTTTTATTTCCACAATCCCCTCCAAATCGTTGCCATATGGAATGGTGGTCTTTCATTCTATGGCTCATTGGGAGCGGGAGTGTTGACGACTCTGATTTTTTGTATGAAAAAGAACCTTTCCTTTTTCCGTGTCGCCGACCTTCTAACCCCTTCACTCGCCCTCGGCTACGCCTTTGGGCGCATCGGCTGTTTCTTGAACGGTTGCTGCTATGGGGTTCCGACGAACCTTCCCATAGGGGTTACCTTCCCCGGAGTTTTCCCACCTACACCTCGTCATCCCGTCCAGCTTTACGCCTTTGCCGCTAACATACTCTTTATGTTTATCCTTCTCTGGTTCGACAAGAGAAAGAAAGCCGAGGGACATACTTTTGCCCTCTACACTATCCTCTACGCCTTCTATCGCTTCCTCGCCGAGATATTGCGAAAGGGAGCAACCGCTGAGATTTTCTTTGACGGGATAACTCAGGGACAAATGGCAAGCATAATCCTTTTTCTCATTGGTGTTTACCTTTGGCTGAGATTGGGAAAGAGGAAAGAATAAACCTATTCGTAGAGGAAGGGAATTTAAAGCGCTTGGATTTATATCTAAGCGAGGTTTTATACCCTCGTCTCTCCCGCAACCGCATAAAACAATTGATAGAGAAAGGACTGGTCTTAGTCAATGGGAAAAATCCCAAACCCTCATATAGGCTGAGGGGAGGAGAAATCATAGAGATATTTATCCCACCACCGCCTTCCCCTGAGATAAAGCCTGAACCCATAGAGATAAAAATTCTCTATGAGGATGAACATCTGGCGGTTGTGGAGAAGCCTTTTGGGATGCTCACCCATCCCGTTGGGAATAAGAGAACGGGAACACTTTTAAACGCCCTCCTTTATCGGTTCCCTCTTTCCTCGATTGGTTCCCCTCTGCGTCCGGGAATCGTCCATCGCCTTGATAAAGAAACGGGAGGGATATTGATAGTAGCGAAAACAGACCCCGCTCATTTGAAATTAGCTAAAATGCTGAGGGAAAAGGAGATTGATAGGCGCTATTTAGCATTGGTGCATAATGAGGTGGAGTTTGAGGAGAAGGTAATTGAAATGCCTCTTTTAAGGATTCCTCACAGTGATAGAGTTATAGTTGACAAAAAAGGAAAGGAAGCGAAAACCCTTCTGAGAAGATTAAAGAACTTCAAAGGCTTCTCCCTTCTTGAAGCTAAGCTCTTTACCGGCAGAACCCACCAAGTAAGGGTTCACTGTGCCTTCATAGGGCATCCCATAGTGGGCGATTCGCTTTATGCACCTAAACATTCCTACTCTCCTGAGCTTCGCTATTTGCTGAAGGAACTGGGAGGACACACCCTTTACGCCTATTTTCTCTCCTTTAATCATCCTTTCAACAACGAGTTATTGTGCTTCAATTCTTCTCCTCCCCTACCCTTCCAAAATGTGTTAAAATATATTGAGTCGCTCTGAAAAGGAGGAGATGTATGCGTAGATATCTTCCCGTCATAGGTATGGAGGTTCACGCCGAGCTTCTAACCTCCACTAAGATGTTCTGTAGGTGCCCAACGAAATTTGGGAGAGCTCCCAATACCCAAACCTGTCCGATTTGCCTGGGCTTCCCGGGCGTTTTGCCAGTAACGAATAAAAAAGCTGTTGAGTTCACGATTATGACTGCCTTAGCTTTGAATTGTAAGGTATCTCCCCTTGCTAAGTTCGCGCGTAAGAACTATTTCTACCCCGATTTGCCGAAGAATTATCAAATCAGCCAATACGAGCTTCCCATTGGGAAGGAAGGGGTCTTGGAGATTGAAGTGGGTGGCAAGAAGAAGGAAATCCGCATAAGAAGGGTGCACTTGGAGGAAGACACGGGAAGGCTAATTCACTTGGGGGATAAAAGCTACATAGATTTCAATCGCTCAGGTGTTCCCTTGATGGAAATCGTTACGGAACCCGATATAAATTCTCCTGAGGAAGCGAGAGAATTTATGGAGCGCCTTCGTCTTCTTTTGCAGTATCTCGGCGTCTGCGATGGCAAGATGGAAGAGGGTTCCCTAAGGTGTGAGCCAAACATATCCCTCTACGATTTGGAAACGAACAGCTGGGGCACGAAAGTAGAGATAAAAAACCTTGGCTCCATAAGAGCGGTCAGCGAGGCTTTGGAATTTGAGATAAATCGCCAGTTGAAAATATTGGAAGCAGGAGGCAAGATTGAACAGGAAACAAGGGGATGGAATGAGGAGAGAAAGGAAACTTTCTCAATGCGTGGGAAGGAGGAGGCGCACGATTATCGCTATTTCCCCGAACCCGATATACCACCCATAGTGATAAATGAAGAATGGCTTGAGGAAATAAAAAGGAAAATACCGGAATTACCAGCTAATAAGGAGGAAAGATTTGTCCGAGAAATGGGGTTATCAAGGGAGGAGGCACATATCCTCGTTCTTTCCCTTCCATTAGCCAGGCTCTTTGAGGAGGCGGTAGCCCTCTATCCCCAGCCCAAAAAGATAGCTAATTGGTTGATATCCGATTTCCAGGGCATTCTTAATACAGAGAAGAAGAGCATTGAGGAAGTGCCTTTTAAGGCAGAGTTGTTGGTGGAGATGCTGAACTTATTGGATGAAGGGATAATCAGCATCAAGATAGCGAAGGATATCTTTCCCGATATAGTTCTACGAGGGATTTCCCCGAGAAAGATAATAGAGGAAAAAGGTCTTCTTCAAATAACGGATGAGGAAACGATAAGGAAGATTGTGGAAGAGGTCATTGAAGAGGAGAAAGATGCTGTGGAACAATATTTGAAGGGAAAGGAGAAAGCTATGGGTTTTCTTATGGGACAAATAATGAGGAAAACTCAGGGTAAAGCCAATCCTTCTCTTGCCAACCGCATTTTGAAGGAGGAATTGGCGAAGTTAAGGTCAGCGCCTGAATTTTAAAGCATCTCATCCTGCGAAGAGCGCCACAAATCCAGTATCTCGTTTGATGAAGCTTCTTCCCTCGTCATCTGCAGAATCAGTCCTTTTCTTCCTTTCAGAGGAGCGAGAATTCTCACAAAATAATCCTTCAATTTTTCCCCCTGCATTCTCGGTATATAACCCACATAGAACTTCCCCTTTGAAAGTATCTTCTCAATTATTTTGGGATAATCATATTTCTCGGGATTGCCGAAATTCAATCCCTTGATTTCCTCGAGTTCCAAATACATATCAAGGAGATGATTAGCATCTCCACAGAAATGCACCCATCCTCCCCCAAAGGGAGCAAGAGCCTTTTTTATGTAAGGGAGGGAGAATTCCTTGAAGAGCGTAGGAGAAAGATTGACGGAGGAATCATCGCAGAGCCTTACTCCACCACTTCCCATATAAAGCATTCCGTGATAACCGGAGGTGAGGGGTTCCCCCACGATTTGCTTGAAAATTTTCGTCGCCTCTATATAAATCGTGGTGGCTATATCCAGCAAAAGGTGAACGAATTTCGGGTCATCGTATAAATCAGTATAAATCTCGTGTCCTCTAATCAAATGAGCGATATCAAACGGTCCTTGAGTGTCAAAGCAATAAATTTTAATGCCAGTGGGTAGTGAGCTTTTAAAATATTCAAGATACTCAACTACTCTTGGCATAAGTCCGTAACTGCGAATATCGGTTGGCATTTCAAACTTCAATATTTCTTCCTTTGAAAGATGACCTATAAACCAAGGCATCTGTTCATCTTGTGGAAAGACCGCCTGCAAACCGAAGATACTGGGAAGAATTCCTACCCCCATATTAACTCTCACGCTTAGCTGGGCATCACTGTGAGTTTTCCCTATACTCACCAATCCTTTCATCTGTTCGAAAAGCATTTTCTCCTTGCAATAGAACTGTTCCTTCAATGTATAATGTGGAAAATTTTGAAGCTCGGGAGTTTCCCAATCGGTGAGAAGAAGGGGAAGATAATCGGGCTCTCTGTTTTCCCAAATCGCGGATTGCCTCTCCTTGCCTTTATCTATGGCCTCCCAATCCGCTGAATTGAGAACTAATTCAATAACTCTTTTAATATCGTCAGAATAGCTCATCTTTTAAAAGATTTTATCTGTTTGATTGCCATCGCTCAATAGATTAAAATTGATTTTGCAAAACAGCATAAGGAGGCGATATGACAATGACCTTAAGGTTTGGCATTATCGGCGCTGGAGGTATGGGCAGGCTTCATGCAAAAAATCTCCTCCGCATAGCCGACACCCAGATTTCCTGGATATCGGATATCAACCCCGAGGCGGGAAGGAAATTAGCGGATGAAGTGAAGAGTAGGTTCGTGAAAAATTGGGAAAGGGCACTTGGCGAAGTTGATTGCGTTGTTATCTGCACGCCACCTTTCCTCCATTGTAGGGAAATCGTTCGCTCCGCCCAAGCAAAGAAACACATCTTCGTGGAAAAACCACTCGCCCTCACAAATCGCCAAGCGGATAGAATCGTGCAAACCGTCAAGGAAAACAAAGTCCAACTGATGGTTGGCTATGTCCTTCGTTTCTTCCCTGCTTTTAAGGCGCTTAAGGAAATACTTGAAAGCGGGAAAATAGGAGAGCTGGTCGTTGCTTGGATAAACAGGATGGGCGGCTTACCCCAAACCCCTTGGTTATTTGACCCGAAGAAGAGCGGCGGTATGACGGTAGAATTCAATACCCACGATATAGATTTCCTCCTCTGGCTGGGAGGTAAACCCTCAGCTGTTTACGGCAAAATCCTCAAATCCCGCCCAGATTTAACCATTGAAGATAATGTCTGGGCGATAATTGATTTCACTAAGGCAATCGGCGTCCTTGGTTCTTCCTGGTCCAATCCACTTGGTTATTCCGCTGTGGGGATTATAGGAACAAGGGGCGTGGCGATTATGAGGGATTATAATCAGGTCGTGGTGAAGGAAGAGGGAAAGGAAGCGGAGGAATATCCCCTTCAACAAAATATTGACCCTTATTATGAAGAGCTCTCTTATTTCGTTAATTGCATCAAAGAGGGAAGGAGTATTGAGATAAACGCTGAGGTTGGTAAACTCGCATTACAGGTTTGCCTAGCGGTTCAAAAATCCTCCCAAATGGGGAAGGCGATAAAACTATAGGTTAATGAGAAAGCTCCTTTTCTATATAAGCCTCCTATGGGTAAGCCTCTGCTTTCCCCTTACCATAAGAGTTGAAATAGCGAGGGGATGGCGTTCCCTTAATGTAAGCTCCTCCGTTCCCTTTTCCCTAATTGATACATCCAATGGGGAGATTGTTCGTTCTTCCTTGAATAATCTAAAGCTTTCTTTCCTCCGAAAATCTCAAAGGTGTTACTGTCTGAAAATCCTTTGCCCCGATGATGAGAAAGCTTCTCGGCTTGAGAAAGAAGCAAGGATGCTCGGCTATAAAATTCAAAGGTCAGATAATGAACTCATAGTGAGTTGCGAACAGGAAGCGGGGAGAAAAGGATTTCGGGAGAGAATCGCAAATGAAGATGTTAGCATATTCCCATTCGATGAGCAGAGGTTGGAGGCAAGAATAGAATTAGAATTTGAAGGGGAGAGAAAGATATTGCCTCCCACCTCCCACCTCAAACTTCTCCCTATCGCTGGGGATGGCAAAACACCAATCCTTAGTGTTTCCCTTGATAATAACCCTAAAGAAAGGAGATACCGTGGCGTCCTTGAGATTTTCTCAAATAAAGATTTCATTCCCATCTTAGTCAACGAATTGGATTTAGAAGATTATTTAAAAGGCGTTTTGCCAGCCGAGATACCGGAGAGTTTTCCCTATGAATGCCTCAAGGCACAGGCTATCATAGCTCGCACCTACACGGTTTATTCTCTGGGACGGCACAAAAACGAAGGTTACGACCTTTGTTCCACCCCACATTGTCAAATTTACCTCGGCTATGATTACGAAAAAGACAAGATTAATAAGGCGATAGAGGAGACCAAGGGGATGATAATTACATATAACGATAAGCCAGCATTAACCCCTTTCCATTCCTCCTGTGGTGGACTACGGGAAGATGGAAATGTATGGGGAAGCAACCTGCCCTATCTTAAATCAAAGATAGACGCTGATATTTCTTTAGATTTATCAAGCGAGGAGAAAATCAAAAGCTTTCTTCAATTAAAAGAGGGGTTTAACTGCAGTGGCGCCCCTGATTTTCGCTGGCGGCGAGAATACAGGGCGGATGAATTGCAAGCGATATTTGAGCGCTCTCTCCCTGTGCTCCTCAATAACCCGAGCTTGAAATTGGGGAAAATAAAGGATTTAAGAGTTGCGGAAAGAAGGGCTTTTGGAAGGGTAAGCTCCCTTATAATAGAAACCGACGAGGGAGAGATTAGGTTGGAAGGAGATAACATTCGCTGGGCGTTTGGCGATGGAAGGATAGCTTCCAAGGGGAGCTTGCCCAGTCTTCTTTTTTATATTGAGAAAAAATCTGAAGGTGAAAGCCCGATCTTCAAAATAATTGGTGGGGGCTCAGGACACGGAATAGGCTTTTGTCAATGGGGAGGAGCAGAATTGGCGAGAAAGGGATACGGCTTTTCTCAGATAATCTTTTATTATTTTCCAGGAACGAACTTGAAGAAAACGATAGAATGAGGTTAAAATTAATTAAAAATGTTGAAAGCAAAGATTCGCTTGACAAGGGAAGATGGGTTACACGCAAGACCCGCGGCATTGCTCGTTAGCCTTGCGTTGAGATATCCTCGGTTGGATATCACTTTGGAAAAGAACGGGAAAGAGGTTAACGGGAAAAGTCTTACCGCCATCCTCACCCTGCAGGGAGAAATGGGGGATGTCATAGGTTTTAAGATAAGTGGTGAGGGAGAAGAGGAATTTTGGAAAGAGCTAACCCAAACTATTCAAGGAGAGGTCGTTCAATTTGAGAAAGGTTAAATGCATCACCGCCTCTCCCGGATACGCAGTGGGACCTGCTTTCCTCCTTCCCAAAGAGCAAGCTCACTCGGGGTTAGAGGAAAAAGGGGCAGAAGCCTTGAATCTGCTTGAGGAAGCGAAAGAAAGGCTGAGGGGAAAACTCGCCGAGGAAAGCGGAATGCTTAATGAAAAAGAGGGCGAGATATTCCTCGCTCACGCTCTCCTCTTAGAAGACCCTGAGATTTGGGAGAGGATAAAAGGGAAGATAAAAGAGGGGAAGAATCTTGGGGTAGCTTTACAGGAAACGGAAGAGGAAATTGTTTTTCTTTTCCAATCATTAAACGATGAGCGATTTAGAACCAGAGCTGACGATGTGAAGGATATAATCAGGAGAATAAAGGAAACCATTAAAAAAGGAGAAATAAGAGTTCCTGAGGGAGCGATAATAGTGGGAGAAGAGATACTGCCTTCGCATATAGTGGAATTTCTGAGGGGAAAACCCAAGGGTTTTATAAGTGAAAGCGGAAGCCCCTATGCTCACGCCGCAATCATAGCCAGAGCTAAAAAAATCCCGATGCTGACCTCTTGCAAGGGGATAACGGAGATGGTTAGAAATGGAGAGATTTTATTAATCGATGCCGAGAACTCGGAGGTCATAATAAACCCAACCGTGAAGGTAAAAAGGGCTTATTTGAGGAAAGAAGAAGAGAGGAAAAGAGAGGAAGGAGAAGCTTTCTCTGAGAGGTATGCGCCAGCGATAACTAAAAATGGGCGTGAGATAAAAGTATTAGCTAATGTAGGTAATATTGAGGAAATGGAAGAAGCTAAAGAGATGGGAGCGGATGGAATAGGCATCTTCCGCACTGAGTTTCTCCTTTTCCGAGGAAAAGAAGCTCTCGCAAAGAAAGCACACCTTGAGGTTTACAAGGAAGCAGGAAGAATATTTTATCCCAAACCGGTTCACATAAGGCTTTTTGACATCGGCGCTGATAAACCTTTCCCCTTTCTTCAACTGCCACCAGAACCTAACCCCGCACTCGGCTTGAGGGGAATAAGGCTCCTTTTAAAGAGAAAGGAGCTCTTGCTTCCTCAATTGGAAGCGATTGTAGAAGCTCACGAAGAATATCCAAATCTTTCAATAATCCTGCCTATGGTTAGCTTTCTTGATGAAATAAGGATGATAAAGGAAATGGTGAACGATGTTCCCGTTGGGATAATGGTGGAAACGCCTGCCTGTGCTCTTCTCGTTTCAAAAATGGCTGAACTTTGCGATTATTTCAGCATCGGAACAAATGACCTTCTTCAATACACCCTTGCAGTTGACAGAGCAGGGAAAAATGTAAGCGAGCTTTACAATCCGTATCATCCTGCGCTTTGGAAATTGGTGAGATTCGCTGTTAAGGAGGCAAAGAGGAAAGGGAAAGAAATAGGAGTATGTGGGGAAATCGCCGCGGAAAGAGCATTTATTCCAAGGTTGATAAAATTAGGAGTAGACCACCTGAGCGTTTCGCCTCGTTTTATTCCCATAGTGAAAAAGATAATAAGGTCTTATGGAGAGAAAAGTGCCTAAGATAAAAATCCTTCATATAACTCAATTCCTATTATTCGGTGGGATGGAGAGGCTTATCGTGAATTTAGCAAGGGAAATTGATAGAGAGAAATTTGCGCTTTTTGTCTGTTTATTGGAGCCGATGAGGGATACTTTTTTTGAAAGAGAATTAAGAAGGATGGGCATTCCGCTTTTCAGCTTGAACTGCAAGAATATGCCCAACCCAGTTGTGTTTTTCAGGTTATTGAAACTTTTCAGGCAAGTAAAGCCCCATATAATTCATACTCATCTTAAGGCGCTCCGTTACAGCTTTCTTCCTCGCTTGATTGCTCGTGTGCCAATCCATATCCACACTATGCATGCACTTGCTAAAGTGGATACCAAAAAGCCTAAGGATAGATTTATAAATCGCCTTATTTTTCGCCTTGGAAATGTGAAAATCGTCAGTGTTTCAAAGGAAGTAGCTAAAACGGTGAAAGCAGTTTATGGTATGGATTCAGTGGTTATCTACAATGGTGTTGAAGAGGAATTTCTCGCTAATAAGGAATACGAGAAGAAAAGAAGTGATGTTGTGAAAATCTTTAATGTGGCATCATTTAAAAAAGAAAAGAACATCTCCCTTTTGATAGATGCCTTTGAGAAAGCACTCGCTAAGGAGGAAAAGCTGAGGCTCATATTGGTAGGTAATGGACCACTAAAGGATTTAATACAGAATTTAATAGAAGAAAAAAGACTCAAGGAAAAGGTTATTCTCGCTGGTAGGCGTTCCGATATACCGTCCTGCTTGTCCGACTGCGACATCTTTGCTCTCTCATCCGATTCGGAAGGATTTGGAATGGCGATTATTGAGGCTATGGCGATGGGCAAACCCGTGGTAGCAACAAATGTAGGTGGGATTCCAGAGATTGTGGAAAACGGTTATACAGGTCTTCTCGTTCCGCCTCGTAATCCTCAATTATTAGCAGAGGCAATTTTAAAACTGGCAAAAGATGAAAAGCTAAGGGAAGAAATGGGAAAGAGGGGAAGGAAAAAGGTAGAGAACGAATTCAATATGAAACTTACCGCATATAAATACAGCCTCTTATACGAAAAAGTTAGTAAAGAAAAGCATCTATTATGAAGGTTCGCTAAAATGAGCAAGAAAGTCTTTATCATAACCTCGGATTTTCCGCCCGCTCCGGGCATTGGTTCCCTCAATGTGGCTAAATTAACCAAGTATTTGTTGAGAGAAGGTTGGGAACCCTTTGTTCTAACAGCTCCCCTTGCCTCTCGCTTTGTTTCTTCATCATTAAATTTAGAACTACCGCTCCAAAATGTTTGTTACATTCCCTGGCCTGATTATTCCGACAAAAGAAATCGTCTTTTATATCGTTTACTCGGAAATGTCGGTTGGTATTTTCCCGCGGTTAAGAAGGGCTTGGAGCTTTTAAAGGAATTTAAGCCAAACATCATTCTTGCATCTTCCCCTCATCACATCGCCCAAGTCATCGCTTACAAGTTAGCGAAAATCACTTCTATCCCTTGGGTTGCCCATCTGAGGGACCCCTGGACCATAGACTATCATTTCTCCAAGGCGAGATTGACCTATCTTTTGGGAAAATTGCTGGAGAAGAAAATCTTTTCATCCGCCTCCGCCATAATTGTAGTTTCTGAGGGCTTTGCTGATTTCTATGCTCGTCTATCTCAAAGACCAACCCACATCATTCACAATGGATTTGACCCGGAAGATTTCCCTCAGAATACTACCCCCGAACCTGTTTTCACTCTCCTATTTGCAGGTTCAATCTATCGTGGCATCCGTGATATCACACCCTTACTGCGTGCGCTTTCTAAATTGAAAGAAGGTGGTTTCCTTGAAAAGTTTCCCATACAAGTGAAAATGTATCTTCCTGCTGATGATATGGAGGTAGTTTTGGCTTATCTTACTCAATATCCATCCATAAAGGACTTGTTCGTTCTTTCCCCTTGGACCTCCCATAATATCATAGTTGAAGAGGAAAGCAAGGCAACATATCTTTTATTACCTTTGGAAGTTAATGCAAAAGGTTGGTATTTTTATTCTGGCAAGCTATTTGAGTATATGGGAGCAAGGCGACCAATACTGAGTATAGGTCCGAGGTTTCACCTTGCGGCGAGATTAATAGAGAATAAAGGGATTGGGGTTAACTGTGAAACGGAGGAAGAACTGAAGATGTTTTTAGAGAGCGCCATTAAAAAATTCTACGAGGACGGCGAGCTCTGGATGATTGAATGGGAAAAAGTAAAGGATTTCAGCTGGGAAAACCAAGCTAAGAAAATCGGTGAAATCCTTGAAAAATTTGCCCTCTGATAGGATTCGCGTCTTGCAGGTTATACCCTCCCTTGATATGGGTGGCGCGCAAAGATTTGTTGTTGATTTGGTAAAAAAACTTGATAAAGATAGATTCGCCGTGACCGTATGTGTTTTGGGCAGGAGAATCGGCTCCTTTTTTGAAGAGGATTTAAGGGAACACAGGATTCCCCTCATATTCCTTAACCTTCGTTGGACATTTCATCCAATCACGATTCTTCGTATAACGCATCTCCTCTACTCGCTTAAGCCTCACATCGTTCATACGCATCTAAGAGCCATCCGTTATTTTCTCATTCCCAATCGCCTCGCGCGTATTCCACTTCATATCCATACTATTCATAGCTTAGCCAAGCAGGACACATCTTTTCTCTTTAGGGGCTTAAATAGGATAGCGTTTAAATATTTAAAAGTAATTCCCGTCAGCATCTCCAAGGCGGTTGCTAACTCGGTTAAAGAAACCTATGGGGTCGAATCGGTGGTTATTTACAATGGAATTCCTACAGCTGTGTATGATAAGGGAGGGGAATTTAAAAAAGCCGATTATATTCGCATCTTGAATATTGGAAAATTCAAGAAAGCGAAGAACCATTTACTTCTTGTTGAAGCTTTCGCCAAGGCGGTAGAGGTGATGCCTAATTTAAGATTAATTCTCGTAGGGGACGGTGGGTTGAGAAGAAAAATAGAGGAGAGGGTAAGCAGGTTCAGATTGCAGGAAAAGGTTTTCTTTCTCGGTTGGCGCTCGGATATCCCGGATATCTTAGCGAATTGCGACATCTTCGCCCTATCCTCAGATTGGGAGGGTTTGGGAATCGTCTTAATTGAAGCGATGGCGGCGGGAAAACCGGTAGTAGCTACCAAGGTAGGAGGGGTGCCGGAAATAGTAGAGGATGGCGTAACTGGGATACTCGTCCCACCTCGTGATTCCAATGCATTTGCGGACGCGCTTTTAAGAATCGCGAAGGATGAGAAATTGCGATGGGAAATGGGAAAGAGAGGGAAGGAAAGAGCATCAAGTGAATTTGATATAAAAATAGCCTCTCAAAGGTACGAGAATCTTTATTTGCAGAAGCTTCGGGAGAAATGATATGAAACGGGCTTTGGTAATTAGAATGAGCTCACTGGGAGATTTGATTCTATCAACACCCGTTGCTGAGGCGATAAAGAAAGAAATTCCCAATGCCTTTCTCGCCTGGATTGTAGAGAAAAACAATGCCCCAGTTCTCGCCAATAATCCTTATGTGGATGAAATACTCATTTGGGATAAAAGCATCGCAGGTATCCTCAAGCTTATAAGAGCTTTGAGAAGGCATAAATGGGACTTATGCCTTGACCTGCAATCCCTTTTTAAGTCCGCCTTATTTTCCTTATTAAGCGGAGCCAAAGTAAGGATTGGATTGGAAAAGGTTGAACGAGGCTCCCATATTTTCTATAACTTCACCCTCCCCAACATCCCTTCTTTTCACGCCCTCCAAAATAACCTCCTTTCCGCCTATCTTTCCATAGATTTTCTTAAGAGGGGGAAAATAGATATTAAAAAGGGATTGGATAAGCTCTATAAAGCCGAGGGTAATTTCAAACCCAAAATCTATCCCTCCCCAATGGAGAGGGAAAAGGCGAATGAATTGATTAAAGGCTATCTTCCCTTTGTGGCTTTGTGTCCTGGCACTACTTGGGAATCCAAGCGCTGGAATGCGAAGAAGTGGGCTGAGCTGGCGGATTTCTTTTTAGAGAAACACTATAAGGTGGTTTTCATAGGAGGACGGAAGGATATTCCCCATATTAGAGAAATCAAAAGCTATATGAGGGGAAATTCCCTTGATTTATCCGGCAAAACGAGTATTCTGGAGGCAGGATGCATTTTGGAAAGTGCGGAATTGGCTATATCGGTTGATTCAGGAGCTATGCATCTCGCAACTGCGGTGGATACACCAGTTATAGCTCTTTTCGGACCGACGAACCCGAAAATTCAAGGTCCCTATGGAGAAAAAAACAAGGTAGTTTACAAAGGATTATCCTGTAGCCCCTGTAGAAGAAGAGAATGCCCCGCAAAGGATTGTATGAATTTGATAACCACGGAGGAAGTAATTGAACAGGCAAGAGTATTTCTGTCATTTTAAAAGGAGGATTTTGTTTATAACCGACCACTGGACAATCGGAGGTAGAGAAAAAAGCCTAAAAACGATAATAGAAAACCTATCTACCGAGTGGGAGTGCGAGCTCTTGATTTTAAGAAGATTAAGAAATAAAATAAAGGAGGAAAGGTTCGGCTATTTTCCCTTCCCTAAAAACGCTAGAATAACCCATATTGAGGCTGGCACGATAATCCCCATTTTCTTCTCCCTTATCAAATTCCTCAAAAGAAGAAAACCCCATCTCATTTCCGCTCATATTACCCCAACGGGGAACTTAATGCTTTTGCTTTTCCTCGCTAAGAAAATCGCTCGCCTATCCGCTCCCCTCGTCATAACAAATCACGATACCATAGAGTTTCCCACTGATTATTACCTCACCTATTTCTTTAGAAAATATGTTTTGCAAAGAAAAATAGATTGCTTGGTTACAATCTCCTATGGTTTGCGGGAAGTGGCGGTGAAAAAATGGGGAGTTGCAAAAGATAAAGTCATCACTATCCATAACCCCATAGCCGAAGACGAGATATTTTGCGATTTCTCAGAGCCTCCAGAATATAAAACCTCTCCTAACTCCCTAAAAATCGTCTCTGTTTCCCGTCTCGATTTGGATACTAAAGATTTTCACTCATTGCTGCGAGCTTTTTCCAAATTTAAAGCGAAAAGAAACGAAGCCAAGCTATTTATAATCGGCGATGGTCCGGATAAGGAGAAAATCGCAAATATTATCCGAGATTTGAAGCTTGAAGAAAGCGTCTTGCTTTTAGGTGCTCGCCAAAACCCTTATCCCTACATAAAATATGCTGATTTATTTATTCACTCTTCTTTCTCGGAAGCAATGGGAAGAACAATAGTGGAGGCTATGGCGCTAGGCTGCCCAGTTGTTGCTTTTGATTGTCCGGTTGGACCGAGGGAATTAATCGGGGAAAACGAAAACGGGCTCCTTGTGCCAATGGGAAACCCAACCGCAATGGCTGAGGCAATGAACCGTCTTTTGGAGGATGGTAAACTGAGAAAAAGAATCGTAGAAAATGGCTTAAAGAAAGCGAAAGAGTTCCTCCTATCCACCAACATAAGAAAGAGAGAGGAGCTCTTCAAGGAATTGATTGGGCGACGCTTTCAGAATAACGAGTTATGAAAAGAATCTTGGTGTTAAATCAAAATTTCATCGGAGATGTCGTCTTCACTCTGCCAGCCATTAAGGCTTTGTATCAAGGTCATAATGGTTCTAAGATAGATGTTTTAGTTAGCGGTAGCGCCAAAGAAGTGCTGGCTGAAAATCCATACATTGATTATATATACATTCGCCCGAAAAAAATTAAGGAGAAGATGGAGTTGATAAGGAAAATAAGAAGCAAGAATTACGATATCTGTCTATCTTTTTCCTCTAAATCAATAGAGTTGGCTATTTTTTCCTTCTTAGGCGGTTGCAAAAAGCGATTTGGCTTTTTCAATCCCACAACCTTTCCCTTCTTCACTTCCACATTGAAAGAAAATCCCGATTACCACAGCGCTCTTGATTACCTTAAACTGGCTATCGCCGCAGGAGGGAGAAAAGTCTCTCTCATACCGGAGATTTTCCTCTCACTGGAGGAAATCAAAAGGGGAGAGAAATTGTTAGAAGAACTGGGGATAAGGAAAAACAAACCTGTGTTCGGTATTCTTCTTGGCGGTAGCACACCCTTTAAAAGATGGCACCCTCCTACCCTAAAGAAACTCCTAAATATTCTAAAAGAAAAGGGAATAATCCTCCTCTTTGGAGGAAAAGAACTTTGGGATTTCGGCAAAGCTTTCGAAGTGGAAAATGTTTATAATTTAGCTGGTCGGTTTTCCCTCCGAGAATCTATAGCTTTATTGAAATCCTGCTCGGTTTTCATCGGTCAGGACAGCGGTCTTACCCATATATCCGCAAGCTTAGGGGTGCCAACGGTCGCTACTTACAGCGCCACTGACCCAAAAAGGACCGCCCCACTTGGTAAAAAAGTAAGAGTCATTTTCAAACCTCCTTCCTGTGGTCCTTGCTGGGGGAAAAGAAAATGCAAAGATTTAATTTGCCTTCGTATGATAAGCGCAGGGGAAATCGCGGAGGAAGCGATGAGTATTATGGAGGGCGAAAATGGCTAAGCCTCGTCTTCTTATGGCAATGCGTGGAGACTATATAGGGGAACCTTCTAAAGGTGGGTTGTTTTTCTCAAGGGATATAGCGCTTTATTTATCAAACTTTATGGATATATACCTCATAGGGAAGGATAAAATAGAAGACAAGAAAGGTTTTTGGATGAAAAAGAATATACAAAGCAAAAATTTTCCCTTCCTTGACCCTTTTAAGAAAAAACTTTTCCCAAGCAGACCATTTGATGCGTTCCTCGCGATAAGAAAATCTCTTGAGGAAATCAAAAAGGCAAACCCTGACATTATCTATGCCCAAGAATTGGACTTTCTCTACCTAACAAAACTCTCCAAACCGTTTGTTCTTCATATACACGGTTGCTTTAAGGAAATGTTAGCACTCCGTTACCCAAAAATGTGGAGAAACAAAAGGATTATACCCAATTGGTTGGCAAATTACATCGGCGGCTGTCTTCACCTCCACCTCATCCGTAAGTTTTTACCTAAAATAGATAAAATATTTCTAAGTGCGCATAGTGAACAACTCTCCTTTTTGAAGGCAAAAGAACCATTGATTGGAGCTAAAACCGTTTCCGTTCCTCTTATAGTTGATACGGAAACTTTCGTTCCTATGGATAGAAAGGAAGCGAGAACCATACTCGGTCTTCCTCAGGAGCATCGCATTTTCCTTTTCGTTGGTGGACTAGACCCTCTCAAAGCCCCTGACCACCTTGTTCAAGCCTTTAGCATCTTTAAGAAGCATCATCCCAAAAGCCTCCTCCTCTTCATCGGCAGAGGCACAATGAAAGGTCTTCTTAAAAGACAAGTAGAAAGGTTAGGTTTGGAGAAAGATGTTTTGTTTCTCGGCAGAATCCCTCACGATAGATTGCCCCTCTATTATAATTCCGCAGATGTCTTCGCCTTGCCATCGCTTTATGAGGGAATATCGCTTGTTACCCTTGAGGCTCTTTCCTGCGGAACCCCCATCGTTGTTACCCCAGTGGTTGGAGCCAGCGAGTTTATCCGACCCGGCATAGAGGGATTTGTCGTTGAGGAGGGAGACATCCCTTCCCTTGCTGAGGCGCTTTTGCACTCGGTTAATTTACCACCAGAAGCACGGGAACTTTGTAGGAAAGTTGCTCTCCGATTTTCAAAGAAAGAAGTGGGAGATTACATCCATAAGATTTTGCTTTCCCTTTTAGGAAAATAAACCCCAACAAGTGTTTATCTTCTCATATACGCCACATACTATCGCCTTAAACTTACTGAAATCCTCGTCTATGCCTATCGCTCTACCCAATTCATAGGGATTTGACCAAGGTTTTACCTCCCTTACAGTCGTTGTTACAGCGCAGAGGAAACCCGTCTCCTTCACTATTTCCACTATATCTCCGTTGTATAAACCGCTTGGATAGGCAAATGAAACCACGGGTTTCCCGAGCATTTCTTCTATTTCCTTTTTTGATTCCTCGATTTCCCATCTAGCCTGTCGTAAGGTTATATTGGTTAACTCGGGATGATTAACCGTGTGCGCCCCGAATTCCACCCCAGCCTCGCTCATCTCCCTTATTTCCTCCCAGGATAACATTAAATTCTTTCCCAAATCCCAAGGAATGTCCACACCACATTCTTCAATTAACTTCTCCAAGAGAATGTTCTTTTTTCTCTCTGATAAATTTTTCAACCTCTTGATGATTAGCTTTCTCGCTAAGTATCTCTTTCTTTCTCCTTTCAAATTGAACTTTCCCAACCCCTCTATGAATATTTCCTTGCGAGAAGTATTGGCTATGGCGAATGACACTTTTGCCTCCCAGGGTGTTTTCCTCCCATTGATGTAGGATGTAGTGAGGAAAATAGTAGCAGGAACTTTGTGTTTTCTTAAAATAGGATAGGCTAATAGATAGTTGTCCTTATATCCATCGTCAATAGTTATCGTCAAGGAATTTTTGGGCAAGGGCTTCCTCTCATGAATGAGCTTCGCAATGAGGGAAAGGGGCACGATTTCAAAATTTCTACATAAAAATTCAATCTGCTCCTGAAAGGCTTTTATGGAAAGGCAGCGAGGAGTGGAAGGGATGCGTTCCTTTTCTTCTGAAAAGCGATGGTAAGATGGTATGTAGAAGGGTAATTCCCCTTCTATCTTTTTTCGGGATAAAATTAAATCCAAAATGCCCAATGCATCAAGTATATAATACGGGGACCTTTGCATCCTCTCAATGGCAAGGGGTTTCATAAAAAAATATTCTAATAACATATTGAATATTTAGCAAAAAGATGTAGAATTTAAACTTGAAATGGGATTGAAAACCTATTTAAAAGCCTACATAGATGAGCTGAAACCCCTTCTTGCTTGGCTGGAAAGCGAGCAGGAGAAGCTGGAGGTTTGCGCTCAGAAGGTTGTTCAATCGTTGAAGGAGGGAGGAAAGATTTTGCTTTTCGGCTGCGGTGGCTCCTCCGCTGACGCCCAACACATCTCCGCAGAACTCATCGGCAGATTCAAAAAGGAACGCTCTCCTCTTCCTGCCCTCGCTTTGACCACTAATACCTCTATCCTCACCGCTCTCTCAAACGATTATTCGTTTGATATCGTATTTGCGAGACAAGTGGAAGCTTTAGCCGCGGGAAGGGATATCGTCATCGGAATCTCAACGAGCGGAAAATCCAAAAGCGTGATAGAAGGAATTAAAATGGCAAAGAGAAAAGGCGCCTTTACAATAGCCCTAAGCGGAGGCGATGGTGGGGAACTCGCAAGGGAAGCGGATATCGCTTTCATCGTCCCATCAACCAACACCCCGCTTATCCAATCAATACATCTTATGATTGGACATCTTCTCTGCGAGATAATAGATGAACAGCTCTCAGCCAAAGATGAAAAAGAAAAGGCTTAAGGAAATACTTGACAGTTTCAAAGGATTGGAAGTAATTGTTCTTGGCGACTTAATCCTTGATGAATACAACATCGGCAAGGTCAGCAGGATATCGCCTGAAGCACCGGTTCCCATAGTGGAGATAGAGCATCGCTTCTTCACACCGGGAGGAGCTGCAAACACAGCGGCCAACATCACCGCTTTGGGCGGGCACTGCAAATTGTTAGGCGTTGTAGGAGACGACGAATATGGGAGGTTCCTTATCCAGGAACTTCTGAAAAGGAAGATAGATACGGAGGGAATTATCGTAGACCCTTCCCGCCCCACGACTTGTAAGAACAGGATAATCGCCCATACCCAGCAGGTTGTTAGAATAGACAGGGAAAGCAGGGAGCCAATCAGGGGGGAGGTTTTAAGCAAGGTAAAGGAGAAGATTTTGAAATGGATAAAAAATAAAGACATTATGATAATAGCATCCGATTACAATAAGGGTTTCTTTCACCCGGAGGTTGCCCAGTTTCTCGTTGAGATAAGCAGTGAGAATAACTCCCCCCTCATCGTAGACCCTAAGCCGCAGAACATAAACCTTTTCAAAGGAGCCTTTCTCATTTGCCCCAATGAGAAGGAAGCTCGCTACGCCGCTGGAGACGCAACCGAATCCCTCCCCTTAGACGAAGTGGCTTCATTGTTACTTACTCGCCTTTCCGTAAACGGCGTCCTAATAACCCAGGGGGAAAGGGGAATGAGCCTTTATAGGAGAGAAGAGAAAATCCATATCCCTGCATTGGCAACCGAGGTTCACGATGTGACCGGTGCAGGTGACACGGTTATGGCTTCCCTCGCTTTGAGTTTAAAGGCAGGGGCTTCCTTCAAGGAGGCTATGGAGGTGGCAAGCATAGCGGCAGCGGTAGTTGTGAGAAAGCTGGGAACCGCTCAGCCAACGCCTAAGGAGATGTTGGAACTTGTTGACCAACTTCCACAGGATTAGTATATGGGGAAAATAATTGAAAGCGATAGGCTCACAAAAATAGTTGAGGAGTTAAGGAGAGAAGGAAAGAGGATTGTTTTCACCAACGGCTGTTTTGATATTATTCATTTGGGGCACATTCGCTATTTAAGGGAAGCGAAAAGCAAAGGCGATGTTTTGATAGTAGGATTGAACAGCGATGAATCGGTGAAGAAAATAAAGGGCGCAAAGCGACCGATAATGAAGGAAGAGGAAAGGGCGGAAATCCTTGCTTCCTTAGAGATGGTGGACTATGTGGTTATTTTCCAGGAAACCGTTCCCGACGAATTGATAAAATTGATTAAACCGGATGTTCATATAAAGGGTGGAGACTACTCCTCTCCAGAGGAGCTGCCTGAAACTCCCCTTGTGCGCTCGTTGGGCGGCGAAGTCGTCATCGCTAAGGGAGTTGAAGGGAAATCCACAACCAATATAATAAAAACAATCATAGAGAGGTTTTGTCCGCAATGAAGACGATAGGGATAATTCCCGCTCGTTATTCTGCAACTCGTTTGCCAGGCAAGCCATTGATAGATATCTGTGGAAAACCCCTTATACAATATGTCTACGAGCAGGCGAAAAAATCCAAGGTATTAGATGAGGTTATAGTCGCAACCGATGACGAACGGATATTAATAGCGGTGGAAAAATTCGGAGGGAAAGCAGTGATGACCTCTCCCTCTCACCCTACAGGAACGGACCGTTGTGCCGAGGTAGCGGAAAGAATAGATTGCGATTTTGTCGTGAATATTCAAGGGGATGAGCCCCTCATACCACCCGAGGTCATAGATAAAGTAGCGGAAGCGCTAAGGGAAAGCACTTCAGAGGTTCCTATGGCATCCGCCGCAACTATAGCCACTGGAGAAGAAAGAGAAGACAGCAATGTTGTGAAGGTGGTAATGGACAGAAAGGGGACAGCCCTTTACTTTTCCCGCTCCCCCATACCATTTCTTCGCAATCCTGTAGCGCCCACCTATCGGCATATCGGTATATACGGCTACAGGAGGGATTTCCTCCTTAAATTCGTATCTCTTCCCCAAACACCATTGGAGAAAACGGAATCCTTGGAACAACTTAGAGCGCTAGAGCACGGATATAGGATAAAAATCGTTATAGTTGACTACAGTCCAGTTGGTGTTGATACGCCACAGGATTTAGAGAGGGTGAAGAAACTATTAGGATGCAAGTGAGAATAGGCGATGTAATAGTAGGTGGGCAAAATCTTGCTTTGATTGCTGGTCCTTGTGTTATAGAAAGCGAGGAGCTATGCCTGGAGGTGGCAGGAAGATTGAAGGAGCTGTGCGAGAAATTGAAGATAGGTTATATCTTCAAATCATCTTATGATAAGGCGAACAGAACTTCCATAGCTTCCTTCCGTGGTCCAGGATTGGAAAAAGGGCTTGAAATACTGAAAAAAGTAAGGGAAAAAATAGGCGTTCCCGTTTTAACTGATGTCCATTCTCCTCAAGAAGCAACCATCGCAGGTGAAGTCGTTGATGCTTTGCAAATACCCGCCTTCCTCTGCAGGCAAACGGACATTCTGCTATCTGCTGGGAGGACCGGCAAGCCGATAAATGTAAAAAAGGGGCAATTCCTCGCCCCTTGGGATATGAAATATGTTATAGAAAAGATAGAAAGCACGGGGAATAGAAATATCCTTCTTTGTGAGAGAGGCACCTCGTTCGGCTACAATAATTTAGTCGTTGACTTTCGTTCCCTTGTCATTATGAAGAAATTCGGCTATCCTGTGGTATTTGATGCTACCCATAGCGTTCAGATGCCTGGAGCGGGAAAGGGGATTTCCGGAGGAGATAGGGAGATGGCTCCCTATCTTTTAAGGGCAGCCTGCGCCGTTGGCATTGATGCTCTTTTCCTTGAAACTCATCCCGACCCACCTAGCGCCCTTTCGGACTCAGCTACTATGCTTCCGCTGGAAGCTCTCTATCCCATCCTGACCATTGCCCTGAAGATTTTCAAATTAACAAAGGAAATTGAAAGTTAAAAGAGCACTTTCCCATCAAGAAACGGTAAAAGCTCTCCGATTATTCAATATAGGTGCGGTTGTAGGCTCCATATCCTTCAGTTTGTGGACCGGTGTTTTTGTAACTGGCTTCGCCCTTCATTTAGGGGCGAAAAGTATGGAAATAGGATTGCTTGGTGCGATTCCCGTTTTAGCTGGTGTGGTTCAACCAATCGCTTCCTTTTGGGCGGAAAAATCCAAATTAACGAGAAAATTTTTTACAAACATCTTTTACCTTCTTTGCATTCTCTTCTGGCTTCCCATCCTAGCCATCCCTTTCTTTAAAGCTCCATCTTATTCATTGTTCCTCTTCTTTTCCTTTTATACCTTAGCGAATATAGCGATTTCTATGACCAATCCTCCCTATGTTAGTTGGTTAGCCGATGTAGTTCCGGAAGAAATCAGGGGGCGGTATTTCTCCAGACGAAATATGTGGGCTGGATTAGCGGGTATGAGCGCATCCTTAGCAATGGGCGAGGTAGTAGATAGATTACCGAAAAACATCGCTTTCCCAATCGTCTTCGGAACCGCCGTTGCCTTCGCCGCAGCGGAGGTTTTCATCATCCTCCTCCAGCCCGAGCCCTATAAAGAACCCCACGGGGAGCTCTCCCTCCTCTCAGAGCTTTCCCTTCCGCTAAAAGACAAAAACTTTCGGCTTTACACTTTCTTTATTTCCTTTTGGAACTTCGCAGTTATTATGCCCGGACAATTCTTCTCTGTTTTTATGCTCAAATATCTTAATCTTTCCTACACAACTATAGTCATAGTTTCCATTGCTGCTGGAATCGCCGGATTTATCGCCCAGCCTCTCTTTGGCTATCTTGCGGATAGATATTCAAACAAAAGCCTCCTCCTTTTAACCAGCATTCTAGCCTCCTTTATCCCGAGCTTTTATATCTTTATGAACCCTCGCTTCCCTTCTCTTTCCCTTTTCCTGCTTTATGGAGTAAATATCATCGCAGGAGCTGTCTGGGCGGGAATAATGCTCACTCAATTCAATCTCCTTCTTGGCTTGTCTCCTCCCGAAAAAAGGATGTCTTATGTAGGCGTTCACTCCGCTATGGTCTCTTTAACAGGGGCAAGTTCTCCCTTCATAGGCGGTATAATCGTAAGCATTTTGAAGGATGTTCGCTTTTCTCTTTGGGGATTGGACTTAACAGGTATTAAAATCCTCTTCCTTATCTCAACTATCCTTCGTCTCCTTTCTCTTTCCCTCCTCCGCCTCATTAAAGAAGGCAGGGAGGAAGAATCCCCTTTAGAGCTGATGAAGGATATGATGCCGAGAAGACCGTTGGAGACTTTACGGGCTATTCGCTTACTAAGCAGTGATAGAGAGGAAGATAGGTTAAAAGCCATAAAGGCATTGGGTAGGATACGCTCCGCTTTAGGGGTGGACGGCTTAATAAATCTTCTTGAAGACCCAAATCCCAGGATAAGGAGAGAAGCTATTAGAGCATTGGGGGATATTGGGGATGAGAAAGCCATAGAACCGTTGTTAAGAAGCCTTTGGCTTGAGAAGGCTAATGCAAGATATATAAAAGAAGCCTTGAGGAAATTAGGGAAGGAGATAAACGAGGAAGAGATACGGTCATTAGATATATCCTTTTTGGAATCGCTTGAGAAGGAAGAGCTCCTCTCCCTTTTGCAGAGAGAGGAAGACGAGGAAATCCTATCGTATATAGCTTTTCGCATCGCTGAGATTGGGGATACTTCTCTTTTGCCAGAGCTTTTAGGTATAAGAGAAAAGATTCGCTCCCCTCGTTTCAAAAGACAATGGGTATACTCCATCGGGAAATTAATAGGGGTCAACATCTATCCCTATCTCAACACAGATAGGTTAGCCTTATTCCAGCGCATTGAGAGGGTCTTAAGGGGAATCCCAACTTGGGATAAGGGAATTAGAAGAAGATTATTGCTCGCTCTTCGCCACCTTGGTGAAGGGAATTATAAGAAATTCTTGGAAAGGTTAACCAAGCTGTCCGATTTGAGTAAACTGAAGGAGGAGGAAAAATTAGCGATTAACTTCTTTTTAGAAAAGGAGGAACTATCTATGGAGGAATCGGCACTCTCCGCCCTTATCTTGGTGAAATCTTTTGAAAATCCCCATTGACTCACTCATCAATTTAATTAAAATATGGAAAAGCAAAACTCCGATAGAGGAGGGATTTTTATGAACAACGATATGGAAAGGGAATTTCAAAATCCAACAAGCGAGTATCGCTTGGCTCCCTTCTGGTTTCTCAATAGGGATTTGAAGGATGAGGAGTTGGTAAGACAGATAAAGGAAATGCATGAGAAAGGGGTGGATGGTTTTATCCTTCATGCACGCCACGGTCTTCTCACTCCCTATCTATCAGAGGAATGGTTTGATAGAATCCGCACCTGTATTGAAACAGCGAAGAAATTGGATATGAAAGCCTATCTCTACGATGAGAACAACTGGCCATCAGGAAATGCGGATGGGAAGATTGTGAGGGAAAATCCTTCCTTCAGAATGTCTGGCTTATTTTTGGCGCATAGATTGGATGTAAAGGCTGGAGCCGAGGTTGCTTTAAAAATAAACAAAATGGACGAACTCGTAGCTGTCGTCGCTTATCCTTTGGAGGCTGGAAAGATAAAGGGATTTTTCCATTCAGGATTGCTACTCAATGATTTTGTGCAGGACGATTTCCTCCGCTGGCAAGCGCCTACCTCAAGCGATTATAGAGTTTATGTTTTCTCCCGAAAATATCTTACCTCGGGACTTTTCTTTGGTTCCGCCGTTGATACCTTGAATCCCGATGCTATAAAGCGCTTCATAGAACTTACCCATCAGGAGTATGCTAAAAGGTTCAAGACAGAGTTCGGGAGCACGGTTTGGGGAATATTCACGGATGAACCAGCAATGGATTATAATCCCCAAGAAGCTATTCCTTGGACGGCAAACCTCCCTTCCCTATTTGAAAGAAGATACGGCTACTCCCTTTACAAAGCTCTCCCTGCCCTCTTTGAGGATGTGGGACCGCTTACACCTATGGTCCGTGCCCATTTTCGTGACACCGCAACCGAGGCCTATGTTAATGCTTTCTTCAAACAAATATATGAATTTTGCGATAAAGTGAATTTGAATTTCGTTGGGCATGTCCTTTCGGAGGGAGAGCTTTATTATCATACTCGCCATCAGGGGGATTTCTTCCGTGGCGCTCAATATATGCATTTCGGTGGAGTTGATTTCCTCTGCGAGCTAACCTGGCCGCAAAAAGACACACCGTGGGGATTGAACAACCTCGTTGGTCCCAAGTTCGCCTCCTCCGCCGCCCATCTTCTGGAGAAACCGAGGGTTATGAGCGAGGCTTTCGGCTTGGCTTCCCAGTGGGGAATCTCCTTGAGCACCCTCAAATGGCTTGCTGATTGGCAGATTGCTTTGGGAGTAAACCTTATTATGCCTCACGCCTTCTACTATTCCATCCAGGGATTTAGAAAATGGGAGTGCCCACCGGATGAGTTCTACCGTGCTCCCTTCTGGAAATATTACAAAAAATTCGCTGACTATATAGCTCGCCTCTGCTATATCTTTTCTGGAGGAAGCCACATCGCTGATGTGGCCTTCCTCTATCCGATAAAATCAATGTGGGCTTCAATAAATCCTCAACCGACTAAAGAAACAGAGAAAATTATGCTGGGATTCAATAAACCAAGCGAAGCGCTTTTGAGAATCGGATTTGATTTTGATTATGTTTCTGAAGAAATCCTCCAGCAAAGAACACTATTCCAAAGAGGGAGAATCTGGATAATGGATGAGAGCTGCTCCGAGGTGCTGGAGGAGTATAAAATTCTTCTGCTCCCCACCCTAACTATGCTCTCGTGGGAAACCGTTGAGGTCATTGAGGATTATCTTGAGGAAGGGGGAAAGGTTATAGCTCTTGGTTCCCTTCCCCACTCATCCTTTGAAGCAGGTGAGGATGAGGAGATTTTGGAAAGGCTTTCCTTCCTCTTCGGCGTGAAGCCCGAAGAAGCAAGATTGAATCTTGATGGGATGGAGAAGAAGGTTTATAGGAAAAAACACGAAAAAGGAGAAGCAATCTTTATCAGAGGCGCCCACGACCTTCCTCAGGAAGAGCTTGAGGAAATCCTCTTCTCTCTTCTTAAAGAAGCGATAGAACCAGATGTCCTCGTTTTAGAGGACGGAAAACCCGCGAGAGATATCTTGACCTTACATTATGTTAAAGCGGGGAGAAGCTTTTATTTCTTCGTTAATACTTCTCGGCAAAGAAGCGTGGAGTTCCAAGCGGAGCTATCGGAAGGAGGTATCCCCCTCGTCTGGAATGCTGAGACGGGTAATGTTGAGCCCTTCCCGTTTAAATGGCGAGATAAAGATGGCAAACTCATTTTGAAGATTAAACTGCCCCCTAACAATTCACTCGTTGTTTCCTTAGAGGAGGAGCTTCCTAAGGAACTTATGCCGAGGGAGAGAAAGGAAACAAGGAAAGAAGAAAGCATATTTCTAGAGGATAAATGGCAATTCTCAACCGCTAAGCCAAATGCTTTGCCTCTGAAGAGATGGCTATACGAGATGAATGCAAGGGTTACAGGAAGAGATAGCACGAGCTACTCCCATATTTATAGAACAAAGTTAGAAATAGAGAGTATCCCCCCTAACGCGCGCCTGATAATGGATGGAAGCATAAACGAACCCGTTTGGAACGAGAGCGCTACAAAACACATAGAGGTTCTCATAAACGGACAACCTGTCAAAAATTGGGAGCAGGACGATTACCTTGACAGATTTATGTTCTCTGCTGATGTTACAACCCTCTTGAGGGAAGGGGAAAACGAGATTGAGATAAAGTGCGCCTCTGGCTTATACGAGCCCGTCAATCTGGCACATCCTCCCATCCTTATTGGCAATTTCGCCTTGAGAAGAAAAGGCGAAGAATGGGTGGTTACTAAAGAGCCCACAGAAGCAATGGTTGGGCAATGTTGGACAACATTCGGTTATCCTTTCTATTCGGGCATAGCGGTTTATTCCCAGAAAATAACTTTGCCAAAGCTAAATGGGAAGAAAGTGCTCGTGAGAATGGAGAAGGTCGGAGAGCTTGCGGGCGTAAAAGTAAATGGAGAGATTGTGGATGTTAGGCTCTGGGAACCCTTTGAAGTGGATATAACGGAGGCTGTGAAGGAAGGAGAAAATCTCTTGGAGATAGAAGTGGCTAATACGATGCAAAATCTCCTCGTGGGCGAACCTAAGCCTTCCGGATTATTGGGAAAGGTTGAAGTGCTCCTGATAGGATGATGAAACTCTTTATTTCCCTTTTCCTGCTTTCAAACTTTGCCCTTCCTTGGAAAATGCCAGAGGATTTGCTCAGAGGGTTCAATTTCCTCGGCGATGGAGCGACTATCTGCGGTCTTTCCCTCGCCCTAAGGTATTCACGGGATAACAAAAAAATCAGGGCTGGAAACGATTGTCTAAACGCTTTTTTGACTGCGGGAACATCATCGTTGGGATTGAAGTACTTAACCCATTGTAAAAGACCAAATGGTGAATCATAC
Source organism: bacterium (assembly GCA_049970775.1). GTDB lineage: Bacteria > Armatimonadota > JACIXR01 > JACIXR01 > JACIXR01 > JACIXR01. The sequence goes on from JBMFMH010000004.1 coordinate 39,871, forward strand.
GATTCATTTCCCTCCGGGCACACCACGGTGGCTTTCTCCACAGCTGGCGTTCTTTCCCACTATTATCCTAAAAACAAATTCATCTTTTATCTTTTGGCGATAGGAGTGGCAGTAGCTCGTGTCCAGTGTAGAGCACATTATACTAGGGATGTCATAGGTGGTGCTATAGTGGGCATCTGGGGAGCGAAATCAGCGCTTGAGGAAAAGGGGATTCTCCCCTTCTTGAGGAAAAAATTTTGAAAAGGAGGAAGAAAGATGAAAAAGAGCATCAATATCTGGGCATTCCCGCCAAATCTGTCGGTGAGAGAAGCTTTCCAACTCGCAAAGGAGGCGGGATTGGATGGCGTGGAGCTAAACATTGAGGAACAAGGAACTCCACCCTACGCACTTCCTCTCACTATAAGCGAGAAAGAGGTCGTGGAAATAAGGAAAGAAGCGGAACAAGTAGGGATACTTTTAGGCACGACCTCCTCCGGTGTGCATTGGCAATATAGGCTCACTTCCCCAGACCAAAGAGTTAGGGAGAAAGCGGTTGAATATACCAAGCTGCGCCTTCGTATCAATCACTGGCTTGGAGCGGATGTTCTCCTTCTGGTGCCCGGTGCAGTTTCTCCAGAGGAACCCTATGACCTGGCTATTGAAAGGTCAAGGGAATGCATTAAGCAACTTATTGAGGATGCAGAAAAGAACAAGGTGATAATAGGGGTGGAAAATGTTTGGAATAAGATGCTCTTATCCCCTTTGGAGATGAGGGATTTCATAGATTCCATCCAAAGCGAGTGGGTTGGAGCCTATTTTGATGTGGGCAATGTTCTCAACTATAGTTTCCCTGAGCAATGGATTAGAATACTCGGTCAGAGGATAAAGGCGGTCCATGTGAAGGATTTTCGTCTCTCTGTGGGAAACATCAATGGGTTTGTAAACCTTTTAGAGGGAGATGTAAATTGGCCTGAGGTGAGCAAGGCATTGAAGGAGATTAATTACCAGGGCTTCGTCACAGCCGAGCTTCCACCTTACAAATTTCATCCCGAGCTTCTCATATATGAGACAGCAAAAGCATTGGATTTAATAATTAAAGGCTAAAGAAGGGAGGTTGAGCGTATGAAGAGCACGAATATCGGCATCGTTATGCTTAACGATGAACGGGAGCATGTTTGGAGGGCTAATAACCCGGAAAATATGAGGGTTTGCCAGGAATGGGCAAGACTTATAAAGGAAAGATTAAAGAATGTTGATGGGACAACCCCAGAGGTCATCGTTGCCTCAAAGATAATAACGAGCGTGAGAATCGCCCAGGAGATGGGGGAAGAGTTAGCGAGAGCTAACTGTAAACAGGTGATTATGCTTTACAATGTTTGGGATTTTCCTTTCCTCGCCTGGCCTTTTCTTAATAGCCTCGGGAAGGTTCCCGTTTTGAGTTTATCAAACAATAACGGGCAGTTCCCCGGTAATGTTGGTCTTCTCGCTACCGATGGTGCGCTTCGCCAAGCGGGAATAAGAACCCATAGGATTATCGGGGAAATAGACGATGAAGAAACGCAAAGAAAAGTAATAGATTGGTGCCGCGCCAGCCTCGCCTTCACCACCATCCAAAACGAGGTTTATGGTTGCTACGGCGGGCACTCTATGGGAATGGAAACCGGTTATTTCCACCTCGTTCCTACCATCAAAACCTTCGGCACTACGGTCAGGCAAATAGACCAATTGCTCCTCGTCAAGAGAATGGAGGAAGTAAGCGATGAGGAAGTGGAAAAAGGCTTCAAGTGGTTCAGCGACCTCCTCGGCGATAGGATAAAATACGATGGAAAGATGCTCACCCCCCAAACTCTCAAAACGCAGATTCGCCTCTATATTGCGATGCGGATGGTCAATGAGGAAAAGGGCTTTGATTTCTGCGGATTGAAAGGGCAGAGGGAATTGACGGAATATGTCTGTTTGGGGGATATTCCCGAGATGCTTATGAACGACCCTTATGATTGGAATGGTCCTAAGGAACCAACTGTCTGCGCGACGGAAGCTGATTCATACGCAGCGATAACTATGCAGATTTTGAAATACATAAGCGGTGGGCTTCCAGTTCTATTTATGGATGTCCGCCTTTACCACCCCGATAAGGACCTCTGGGATTTCTGCAATTCGGGAAATCACGCCAGCTTCTACGCATCCCTTAGTTTCAATCCCGAGGATAACTTCAAGAAAATAACCCTCTATCCCGCCCTTGAGTATTACTTTAAAGCAGGCGGTGCCTCCGTTTCCTTTGACGCAGCCCCTTGCCAATTGACTTTCTGCCGATTGGGACTCTGGGATGATAAGCCCTATATGGTGATAGTTCCTGGGGAAAGCGTTGAACTTCCTGAGGAAGAAAGAAGAGCCCTCAACGAGCAGACCAATCCTACCTGGCCCCATGTTCACGCTCGCCTCAATTGCTCCTTTGAGGAATTCGTCAGCGTTTTCCCTTGCAATCACATCTTAGCAGTCCTCGGGGATAAAGTGAGAGCCCTAACCTATCTTTGCGAGATAGCCGGCATTAAGCCGATTATCCTTGGTCCAGCAGGAAAGGAGCGCATCCCTCCCATATGGGAATTGGTTTAGGTGGGTTCCCCGAGAGAGACAAGTTAATCATCAGGGATTTAGCGCTGAGGGTGGCGGAAATAGCACGCCACCCTCAGCAGGAGTTAATGGCAAAGATATGGAAGGAGCATAATTCTCTCAAGCGAATAAGACCTCTTGTCCTTATTTTCCCAGAAGGTTCCTGGCGAGAGCTAATTCCTTGGGAAAGCCTTTCTTGTTCTGATGACTTCTGCCGAGGGGTTGAATACGAACTCCGAGCAAGGCTTTTCTATTGGGATTTCCTCCAAGATGACAGCGTTATCACTGATACTATTGCTTCCCCAATTTATATTCATAGTAGTGGATGGGGAATCGCTCCCCTCACCACTTCTCCCACAGACCCTTATGGTGCAGTGCATTACGAACCGGTAATAAAAGAGGAGAAGGATTTAGAGAAATTGCGAAAGCCCCAGCTTTGGATAGATTGGAAAGCAACCGAGGAGCATTATGAGAAGCTGTGTGATTTGGTCGGTGACATCCTAAAGGTTGAGAAAAGAGGTCCTTCTCATTTCTGGTTTGCCATTATTGACGATTTCGCCACCTGGCGAGGATTTGAGCAACTCTTCCTTGATATGATAGAGCGTCCTCAATGGCTTCATAAGGCATTCTCATTTATGATGGAAGCCTGGTTAGATATGCTGGATTTCTACGAGAAAGAGAATGTTTTGAGCTTGAACAATAGTGCACATTATTGTGGGTCTGGTGGATTGGGCTTCACGGATGAGCTTCCTCAACCTGATTTCGACGGCATCCACATAAGAACCAAGGACCTATGGGGGCACGCAACAACCCAGATATTCGCCTGGGTTTCACCCGCAATGCACGAGGAATTCGCCTTGCAGTATGAAGGGAAGTTTCTTTCTCGTTTCGGATTGGCTTCCTATGGTTGCTGTGAACCTCTACACAAGAAGATAGATATAATTTTTAAACACATCCCTCACCTCCGTCGCCTCTCTATGAGCCCGTGGGTCGATGTGAAGGAAGGAGCGGAGAGATTAGGGAAAAGAGCAATTTTCTCCTGGAAGCCAAATCCCGCTCCTATTTTTGCCTGCGAGCAATTTGATGGGGAACTTGTGAGAAGAATGGTCAGAGATGCCCTGGAAAAGACGAGGGATTGCATCGTTGAAATAATCTTCAAAGACATCCATACCTGCAGGAATCAACCAGAAAGATTGAGGGAAACAGTCAAAATAGCGAAGGAGGAAGCGGGGAGATTCGCTTAGCTTCCCTCCTTGCAGAGGGAAAAGACGAATCTATACGCCGCTTCCCGCATAGCTTTTCTGTCATCTCTATGCTCCCTCAAAACTCGTAGGAGGGCGGAACCAATAACCGCCCCATCAGCAAAATTTTTTAGCCACTCGATATGCTCTCGCTTGGAGATTCCAAAACCTACAACCACCGGTTTTTTCGTGCTTTCCTTTATTCTCGGCACCTTCTCCTCTATATCACTCGGTAACTCCTCCCTTTCCCCCGTCGTTCCTTTGACGGATACATAATAAATGAAGCCCGTAGTTGCTGAACCAACAACCCTATATCGTTTCTCATCGCTGGTAGGCGCCAAGAGAAATACGGTGCGCAAATCGTTCCTTTTTGCGCTCTCAATCAATTCGCCTGCTTCCTCAGGAGGTAGGTCAGGGATTATCAATCCATCAACCCCTCTTTCCCTTGCCTCCCTGCAAATTTTTTCTAAGCCATATTGATAAAAGGGATTATAATAACCCATCAAAAGAATCGCGATTGCGAACTTTTCCTTTATTCTCTCAGCGAGCTCCAAGGCATCCTTTATGGAAGTCCCCCTTTTCAAAGCCTCCTGCATAGCCTCTTGAATAGTAACACCATCAGCAAGAGGGTCAGAGAAGGGAATTCCCAACTCTATTCCATCCGCTCCTCCTTCCACCAAAGCGGAGACTATCTCCAATTGCTCCTCAAGGGGAAATTCGCCAACGGTTAGATAAAAAATATGAGCGAATCTCTTGTTTTTAAACAGGATATCAATTTTATTCATCTCTCATTCCCTCCATTATCTCACTTAAATCTTTATCTCCTCTACCGGATAAATTCACGATTATGATTTCATCCTTTGAACATTTAGGCGCTAATTCTATACAATAAGCTATTGCGTGGGCGCTCTCAAGGGCAGGGATGATTCCCTCCATACGGGATAATATCTCAAAAGCTTCCACCGCTTGTCTATCGCTTACCGCTATGTATTCAGCTCTCCCAATTTGCTTATAGAATGCGTGTTCAGGTCCTACCCCTGGATAATCCAACCCAGCAGCTATGGAGTGGGTCGTCTTTATCTGCCCTTCCTCGTCTTGGAGAAGATATGTTTTGCTTCCGTGTAAGACTCCCACTTTCCCTTTACATAACGAGGCAGAATGCCCGAGCTCGTTTCCTCCGCCCTCAACCCCGATGAATTTAACTCCCTTATCCTCGTAAAATGGATGAAAGAAACCTATGGAATTGCTTCCACCACCCACGCAAGCTATTAGATAGTCAGGTAATCGTCCCTCCATTTCCAATATCTGCTTCTTCGTTTCCTCCCCAATCACTGATTGGAAATCCCTCACTATCATCGGATAAGGATGGGGACCAACAACTGAGCCCAAGAGGTAATAGCTTGTATCTATATTAGTTATCCAGTCCCTAAGAGCTTCGTTAATTGCGTCTTTAAGCGTTTTTGAACCACTTTGAACAGGAACAACTTCCGCACCGAGGAGCTTCATTCTAAAGACATTTAACCTTTGCCTTCTCATATCCTCCTCCCCCATATAAACGACACAATCTAAGCCGAAGAGGGCACAAACGGTAGCGGTAGCAACACCGTGTTGTCCTGCTCCAGTTTCAGCGATTATCCTTCTTTTCCCCATTTCCATCGCTAAAAGAGCTTGCCCAAGAGTGTTGTTTATTTTGTGCGCACCTGTGTGAAGCAAATCCTCTCTTTTCAAATAGATTTTCGCTCCGCCAAGCATTTTCGTTAATCTCTCGGCGAAATATAAAGGAGTTGGTCTTCCGGCATAATTTCTCAGGTAGTAATTAAGCTTTTTCTTGAATTCCTTTGACTTCTTTATTTTCTTGTAATTTTCTTCCAGTTCCTCAAGGGCAGGAATCAGCGTCTCGGGAACGAACCTTCCTCCGAATTCGCCGAAATATCCTTTTCTCTCCATTTCTTTATCACCTCCATAAATCTTTTAAGCTTTTTTTCGTCCTTCTTGCCTGGATATGCCTCAACTCCACTTGAGACATCCACGGCATAGGGAATGAAAATGTTGAGCGCCTCGTTAAGGTTATCTGCGTTTAGACCACCAGCCAATATAATCGGTTTCTCAAAGTGAAGACCTTTTAACAACTCCCAAGCGAAAGGCTTGCCTTTGTGGGGACTATCCAAAAGATAGGCGGAAACATTGTAGTCCTTTAATCTTTCTAATTCCTTTCCCGATTGAACTTTAAATGCTTTTATGACTTTCTTTTCAAATTGCTCACAGTAATCTGGACTTTCCTCACCGTGAAATTGAAGAGCATCTAATTTGCATATATCCGCTATTTCCTTAACCTTTCTTGCATCCTCGTTAACGAAAACGCCAACGGTTGTTACAAAAGGAGGGAGGGAATTTATTATCTCCCTTGCCTTTTCAACCTCTATCCTACGAGGGGAGGGAGCGAAGATGAAACCAAGAGCATCAGCTCCGAGATTTACCGCCAAAATCGCATCTTCAAGGTTAGTTATTCCGCAAATCTTAACCCTCAACATCGCCCAAAAGCTCCCTTATCTTGGCTTTTATATCTCTTGCCTTCATCAATGCCTCACCTACTAAAAAAGCTCTAATTCCCACCCTTCTCAGTTCCTCTATCTGTCTTCTCTCCTTTATACCGCTCTCAGCAACAATTAAAACTTCTTCCGGTAGCAGTCTCCTCAAATTTTGAATTCTCTCAAAACTAACTTGAAAATTCCTTAAATCCCTGCTGTTTATGCCTACTATCTCCACGGGCAATTCCTTTATCTTCTCCCAATCGTTCTCATCGAAAATCTCCACTAAGCAATCAAGCCCTTTCCCCTTAGCGATATTAAGAAATTCAGCTAACTTATCCCTACTCAAACAGCGAGCTATCAACAAAATAGCATCCGCTCCCATTTGGGAAGCAAGTTCTATCTGAAATTCATCTATTACGAAATCCTTCATCAATACAGGCAAACCTGTTCTCATCTTCACAATGGGCAGATAGCGAAGGGAACCGCAAAAAAATTTGCTATCTGTGAGGACGGATATAGCCTTAGCTCCTCCCTCCTCCATCTCCATCGCCAAGCTCTCAGGATGGAAATCCTCCCTTATCATTCCTGCGGATGGTGAGCATTTCTTCAACTCCCCTATCAAAGCTATCTCTTCGGAGAGAAGCGCCGCTTTGAATTCACGACGAGCTAAATAGCAATGCGGTGGGGAAAAGGGAACCTTTTTTAAAAGCTCCACCTCTTCTTCCTTTGCCTTGATTATCTTTTCAAGAATTCCCATCATCAGCCTCCCAATTTATCCTCTTCAGGGCTTCCAAAACCTCCATTGCTTTCCCTGATTTTATGATTTCCCTTGCCATCTCAATGCCTTCCCTAAACCCATCCGCAGCGCCCGCAACAAGGAAAGCAGCTGCCGAATTCAGAAGAACCGCATCTCTTATCGCTCCCTCCGCCTCGCCACTTAGGATTCTCCTCGCTAATTCTATCCCTTCCTCCTTTCCCCTTACCTTCAATGCTTCCAAAGGATAACAATGAAAGCCTATTTCCTCAGGTTCCAAATAGTATTCCAAAATTTCGCCATCCCTCAATTCGCTCACTTTCGTAGGCGAGGAAAGGGAAATCTCGTCCATACCGTCCATTCCACTGACAACCATTGCTCTTTCAACGCCCAAACTCAAAAGCACCGAGGCGACGAGGGTAGTTAGCGAAGGTGAGAATACTCCCACTAATTGCCTCTTAACCCTTGCTGGATTAGTAAGGGGTCCAAGCATATTGAATACTGTCCTCACGCCGATTTCCTTTCTCGGTCCTGCCGCGTAGCGCATTGCAGGATGGTAAAGGGGGGCAAAGAGGAAAGCGAAATTGCATTCCTCCAAACATCTCTTCGCCACATCAGGCGTCATCTCTATCCTAACGCCCAAACCCTCTAAGAGGTCAGCGCTTCCACAAAAGGAGGAAACGGAGCGGTTTCCGTGCTTAGCTACTTTCACTCCCCCTCCTGCAAGGACAAGAGCAGAGAGGGTAGATATATTTATCGTTCCTATCCCATCTCCACCGGTGCCACAGGTATCCAGGAGCTCACCTGGATAATCCAAGCGGAGCGCCTTATCCCTCATAGCCTGGGCAAATCCCGATACTTCCTCCACGCTTTCACCCTTCGCCCTTAAAGCTATGAGAAAAGCGCCGATTTGCGAAGGGGTAGCTCTGCCCTCCATTATCTCGTTCATTACCTCGTAGGCTTTCTCCCTGCTAAGATTCTCTCTTGCTAAAAGCCTTTCTAAGACCTCTTTCATATATTTACCTCCTTTCCAAGAAATTCTTTAAAATTTCCTTTCCAAATTGAGTAGCGATTGACTCAGGATGAAATTGCACACCTATTACATAAAACTCCCTATGTTTAACTGCCATAATCTCCCCGTCGTCCGTCCAGGCAAGAAGCTTCAATGAAGAAGGCAAACTCTCTCCTTTTATCGCCAGAGAATGGTAGCGAGTTGCGGGAAAAGGGGAAGGAATATCAGTAAATATACTCTCTCCCTCGTGATAAATGAGGGAGAGCTTGCCGTGCATAAGCTTCTTCGCCTTCACTATTTCCCCACCGAAAGCATAACCTATCGCCTGATGTCCTAAACAAACGCCCAATATTGGCTTCTTTTCCGCATAGCGCCTTATCAGCTCTATGCAAATTCCTGCTTCCTCCGGTCGCCCCGGTCCAGGAGAGATGACAATCGCCTCGGGATTGATGGCTTCCACATCTTCAATTGAAATTTGGTCGTTGCGATAAACTAAAAGCTCGCAACCTAACTCACCCAAGTATTGCGCCAGATTATAAACGAAAGAATCGTAATTATCTATCAGCAATACCCTCATAAATTTCCCTCCTCGTATCTTTCAATTGCTTTTATTATCGCTTTTGCCTTGTTCTCAATTTCCAAAAGCTCTCTTTCCGGAATGGAATCAGCCACTATGCCTGCCCCAGCCTGCACATATGCTTTCCCCTTGTAGAAAATTGCTGTTCTGATTGTAATGCAGGTATCCAGATTGCCGTTGAAACTTAAATAACCAACAACTCCCGAATATGGTCCCCTTCTAACAGGTTCTAATTCCTCTATTATCTCCATAGCTCTCACCTTTGGTGCTCCCGAGACAGTCCCTGCGGGAAAGGAGGCTTGTAAAGCGTCCAATGCGTCCTTGTCTTCTCTCAATTTTCCCTCAACATAGGAAACGATATGCATAACATGTGAATATCTCTCTATCTCCATAAACCTTGATACAACAACGCTTCCATACTCCGAGACCTTCCCCACATCGTTTCTCGCTAAGTCAACTAACATCAAGTGTTCCGCCCTCTCCTTCTCATCCTCAAGCAATTCCTCCTCCAGCTTTTTGTCCTCTTCCGAGGTTCTGCCTCTCGGTCTCGTTCCAGCTATCGGTCTCTGAATAACCGTGCCATCTTTCACACGCACCATTACCTCAGGAGATGAACCAACCAATGCCAAATCTCCCATCTTTAAGTAGAACATATAAGGGGATGGATTTATGCTGTGAAGGATACGGTAGACATCAAAGGGATTTCCCTCAAAGGGGAAGGAGAAACGGCGGGAAAGGACGACTTGAAATATATCCCCCATATCAATATAATCCTTCGCCTTTTCAACCGCTTTGATGAAATCCTCCTCGCTTATGCTTGCCTCCAATTCCCCAATAGCTTTCTTTTCTTTCGTCATACAATTTGAATTTTGCCTCGCCTCAAAAATCGTTCTTTTCAATTCCTCAATCCTTATCCTCGCTGATTCATAGGCGCTATCGGCATCCTCGCCAATCTGGGTCATATTAACGATTGTCAACTCTCTTTTGAGATGGTCAATTATGAGGACATCGTTAAAGAGCATCATAATTGAGGTAGGAAGAGCAAGGTCATCTACTTGCAGCTTGGGAAGCCTCTCCCAAATCCTCACCGCATCATATCCGATATATCCGACCGCTCCTCCAAGAAAAGGTGGTAGTCCCTCAAGGGAAGGAGCCTTTTGGGAGAGAACATATTCACGCAACGGCTTTATTGGGTCTTCATCGTTCTCCGTTTTCCAAATGCGGGTTGGTCTATATCCAAGAAAGGAATACCTGCCGAGGATTTCACCTTTCTCAGCGCTTTCCAATAGGAAAGCGTATTTCTCTTCCCCTGCTAGCTGGCGGAAAAGAGAGATGGGAGTTTCCTCGTCAAAGAGAAAGGAATCCCATACTGGGACGAGCTCATACTCCTTTGCAAGCTTTTTGAACTCAGTTTTCGTAGGCTCCATTTTAATTCACCTCCTTTAAAACGAAAAAGCCACGGGCTTTTACCCGTGGCTTAGGAAAGGAGGGGAATAAAGATGGGCTACCCGTCCAGCCACGGGTAATGCCCGCTCCGGGGGCATACCCGTGGCTGGACGAATTAATCAGCCTACGGATACGCCCCCTTCATCCATTGCCACTGCCAAAGAGTAGCAATTGAGAAGGGGGTCTTCATTTTAATCAATAAAAATAATAGCAACCTTTTTCTGTATCGTCAATATT
>JBMFMH010000005.1:0-22366 GCA_049970775.1 bacterium
TTTTATAATCCTTTTACTTGACCCTCTTTTTCTATACAATTGTTTAAAAGGAGGTTTATCACAATGAAGAAATCCTTTTTAACGCCTTTTCCAAAATTTTTTCTCTTCCCCTTCATCGCCCTTCCTCTTCTCATTGGGGAAAACATATCGGAAAAAGAACCTCTTGTAACCGTCCTCCCTGCCTACATCCATCCCAAGAAAGTGCCACCAGGTAGCCCCTTTAAGTTGACGCTCAATTGGGAGGTCAAAAAGCCCCTTAACGACCAATATCAAATCTTCCTTCATTTCCTTGATGCTAACGATAAAATCGTCCTTCAAGGAGACCACGAACCTCCCCTAACTCAAACCAACCTCCCCCAATGGCAAGGGAAAATAAGCTATGAAAAGCGCTTCATAGTTCCCAAAGAATTGCCTGATGGCTCCTATAGAATCATCGTCGGTCTCTACAACAAAAATGGAAGATTAAAGCTCAAAGCGGGAAAAGGGGTCGTTGAAGAGGAAGGCTTGAGGTATAGAATAGGGACGCTCATCGTGGATTCTAAAGCGTCGCCTCTTTCTCCCGACACTGCTGGCAAAAAGACGCTTGATTTAAGGGGATATGAGCTTGTCTTCAACGAGGATTTCAACGGTCCCTTGGATGTCTCCGCCTGGGGTCCTGGGACGAGGTGGATTGCCCATACCCCTTGGCACGGCGATTTCGGAGACGCTGCCTTCGCTGACCCTACCCCCGATTTCCCCTTCACAATCAAGGATGGGGTTTTGAGGATTGAAGCGAGAAAGGACGAGGAATTCGCCAAGACCGACCCTTGGAAAAGACCCTGGCGCTCCGGTCTTCTCTGCTCAAACGACCCCAAGGGGCAAGGATTTTCCCTTCAATACGGTTACTTTGAGATGAGAGCTAAACTCCCCACGGGAAAAGGGGTCTGGCCTGCCTTTTGGTTGGTATCTAGCTACGATAGAACCAATCCTGATGCGGGAAAGGACGGAGCAATTGAAATAGATGTGATAGAGTATTATGGCTCTCCCAACTCCTATATGTCCACAATTCATATATGGGAGCCCAAGCCTCATCGTGGGTATGGAATGATGATAACGACGAGACCGAACGAGGTAAGCGATGATTTCCACAACTATGGCTGTTTAGTTACGCCCCAATGGATAATAATGTATTTTGACGGTATTGAAGTTTGGCGGGTAAAGACACCGCCAGAACACAATAAGCCGTTGATGATACTATTAAATCTTGCCCTTGGTGGAGGTTGGCCGATAGACGAGGTCAAAAGCCCAACTTATATGCTCGTTGATTGGGTGAGAGCATACGCAAAGAAGTAAGAGGTCTTGAAAAAGGCATTGGAGACTGAAATGCTAAGAAACAAACTTTTAAAAAAGAGGGAAACATATGTCAAATAAAATGGGTTTTTTGTGCATTATCTCAATTATCCTCTGCTTCCTTAGCGAAGCATTCCCTCAGCAGACAAGCAATTATGAGTTGCGGCTCGTGCCTGCTCCGGGAAGTGTAGTGATAGATGGTGATTTAAAAGATTGGGACCTCTCGGGGGAAATCCTTATGTGTTATGATTTATCCACCCTTCTTGATACCCATTCAGTTCGTGTTGCCGGTATGTATGATGAGAAATTCCTCTATCTATCTTTCAGATTCAGGGACAAAACACCCTTGAACAATCATATAGACCCCAGAACACGCCCCGGCGAAGGCTGGAAAGCAGATTGCGTTCAGCTTCGCTTTTTGACGGATTGGGATGTTCCCATCCACATTGATGCCTACTATTACACCGATGAAAAGCGCCCAGTAATATATATCCAGTATGCGGATATGAGCACGAATAAGCCTCCCGAAAAGATAATACAGGATGGGTTAGAGGCTGGCTGTAAAATGGCTTTCAAGATTGATAAGGACAAAAAAGGTTATGTGCAGGAAATGGCTATCCCTTGGAATATCCTTCGCCCCAGCGGTGAAGCTTACAAACCAGGGGAGAGCTTTAGATTGGGAATAGAGTGCTTTTGGGGGGATGCCACTGGCTCCCGCTGGTATGAACACCGTCTCACCGACCTCATAAATCCTGAGCACCCGCAGAGGGAGTTCTTCTGGGCTAACTCTAAAGCATGGGGGCGGGCTATCCTGATGAAGGAGGGTCATCTCCCCCCTTCCCCTACCGTTCAACAGCTCTCCACGATTGAGCAGTGGCTTCAACAGCAATATTCAACGGAGGGACCTGTCCCCATCCGCTACAATCTGCCTGCTGATGGTTATGTTACCCTCGTAATTGAGAAACCCGATGGAACGAGGGTTAGAAACCTCATAGCGGATTATCCTCGCAAGAAGGGAGTGAACATTGATTATTGGGATGGAACGGACGATAATGGGCATTTGGTTGAGCCTGGCGAGTATCTGGTAAGAGGGCTTTTCCATAAGGAACTGGATGTCCTTTATGAGTTTGCTATCGGGAACCCCGGCAATCCACCCTACGATGACCCCGCCTCAGGGAGGGGAGGCTGGCTTTCCAATCACGCTCCACCTATGGCGGTTGCCTGTGATGAGGATGGGATATACATCTCTGCTCCTTTCGCTGAGGGTGCGACGGCGGTTATGAAATTGGACTATGAAGGGCAGAAGCAGTGGGGGGTTGGCGGTATAAACGGTGGAATGCTCGTTTCCCATAAGGGTTATCTATATATGCTCGTTGGCGGACCGACAATAGCCTGGGGAGGACCACCAGCTAACGAGGTTGCAATCGTAAGATTTGACGCTAAAACGGGGAATTACGCTAATTTCTCGGATGGCAAGGCTATGCATACGATAGCCCAAATTTCACCAGTGGAGAAATGGTTTAAGGCTCGTCCACCCGAGGGAGAAGTCGTGGCGAGGCATCTTTTCGATGCGGAATGGTGTCAGAGGCAGACAATGGGTCTCGCTGTTTTCAAGAACAGGCTTTATGCTTCCCTTTATTACGAGAACAAAATCGTGGTTGTTGACCCTGAGGAAGGAAAACCTATTGGGGAAATACCAATTCCCCATCCAGCTGGGCTCGCCAGCGATGGGAAAGAAAACCTCTGGGCGATAAGCGAGAAGCAAATAGTGAGAGTTGAACCGGAAACGGGAAAGCTGACGACGATTGTTCAGGAAGGTCTATCCGCACCTGTTGGGCTTGCCTGTGATGAGGAAGGAAACATTTATGTTTCGGACTGGGGAGATGCGATGTGCGTCAAGGTTTACACTCCGGCGGGAAAGCTCCTCCGCATAATTGGGAAAAAAGGAGGGCGTAGCTTGGTGGGAAAATATGAGCCGAACGGAATGTTTTTGCCCTGGGGAATTGGGGTGGATAGAAGGGGCAGACTTTGGGTAGCGGAGTATGATAACACGCCGAGAAGAATAAGCGTTTGGGATACGAGAAGTGGCAAGCTTATAAAGGAGTATTGCGGGTCAACTTGGTATGGAGGGATGGGGGTATACATTAACAAATTCAATCCCAATCAAGCTTTCGTTATGGGGAACATTTGTGAGCTGGATTGGAAGAAAGGTCTCTGGCGGGTAACTGGAACCCTTTGGAGGATGACGAAGCCTGAGGCGATATTCGGCTTGAACAGGGAGGGACAGAAAATGGAGGTTATAAGGATTAAGGGAAGGGAGTTATTGGTAGCTAGTGGTTCAGGTGGTTTCTTCTGTGTGGCGGAGCTGAAGGGGGATTATGCCAAGCCCCTCTGTGCTATGGGTTTGGTTTACTCGCTTTATCAAGGAGGAGCGAAATGGCCGGATATAATTCTGAAGAGTCTCACCTCCGACCCCGCTAAGTTAGAGGAATTGATGAAGAAACATCCTTCAGCCTTCAATGGTATGGGAAGTCAGTATCCGGATGTGGCTTTTATGCTTGGCGAGCCGGGGGTTAAAAATCAGTTTCTCTGGGTTGACCAGAACGGTGATGGCTTGGTTCAGGAGGACGAGATACAATTCTTTAATCCTGATGAAATGGGTGGACTGCGATTCAGTATGTATTGGCGCGCAGCTTATAATCCAAATGATTTAACGGTATATGCCATAGCGGATTGGAATGGTAGATTGAAAATCTGGGCTATTCCTGTTGTGAGTTGGAACAAGATTGGTGCACCAGTTTATGACCTAAAGCAAACCAAACTAATTGTTGACCAGCCGATACTCCCTCAACCGGAGGGTCCCTCCGAGTGGGCGGATAGCAAAGGCAACATCTTGATTGACCATCTTCCCCTCCAAATGTTCTCTAAGGAGGGAAAGCTGCTATGGAGCTATCCCAATGATTGGCCAGGAGTTCACGGCTCCCATACCGCTCCCCAAGCGAAGAGGGGACGCCTCATCGGACCCCTTTATGTTTTAGGCTCAGCGGAGCTAAAAGGGGTGGGGGAAATCTTCTGCATAGGGGGAAATATGGGCGAGCGCTACTTCCTAACGACGGATGGTTTATACATAGGAAGTGTTTTCCGAGATTGCAGAGCGGCGCCAGATATGCTTCCCGATGAGCCGAAGCGAGGGATGAGCGTTAACTCTACAACCGCCGGCGGCGAGCCTTTCGGTGGGGATTTCTTCAAAAATCCTCTTGACGGCAATTTTTATATCCTAGGACCCGTTAGTGGTGGGAGGGAATGTGCCATCCTGACAAAGGTGATTGGATTGGACACTGTGGTGCGTATCCCATCGCAAAGAATATTATTCTCCAAAGAACAAGCTTCTAAAGCAGAGGAGCTGTTAAAGGAGAAAGCGGGAAAGCAGACCATCCGCAACACGCTTAGAATAGCGAGGATGAAGAAGGTGGAGGGCATTCCCAATTATTGGGATTTCGATTGGAGCGACCCAAGAGTTGCTTCCTTGAGGTTTGACCCAATGCATTATGCCCAGGCAACCTGGAGCTACGATGAGGAAAACCTTTATCTATGTTTCCGTGATGTGAGGGATGATACCCCAATGATAAACAATGGCAACGACCCTCGCATCCTCTTCAAAACGGGAGATGCATTGGAATTTGAATTGAGGACAACGCCTAATGATGACTCGCATCAAATAATACCGGGCGATTTAAGGGTTCTCATAAGCGTTTTTCAAGGTAAACCGATAGTGGTCATTTATAAATACAAGGTGCCCGGAACGGAGAAACCATTTGAATTTGCATCCCCAGTGACAACTACCAGGATAGACGAAGTCAAGATTTTGGATGATGCAAAAGTCCTAATTGATAGGGGTGGAGAATCCTATGGGGTGAGAGCGGTTATTCCCCTTAGTGAGTTGGGCTTCAAGCCGGTGAAGGGAAATACATACAGGGGGGATTTCGGCGTTGTTTACTCCGACCGGACAGGAAGGACAAACGAGTTGAGAATGTATTGGTCCAATCCCGTGTCAGGATTGGTGAGTGACCTGGCGCTTGAGGCAAATATCTCCCCAAGCAGTTGGGGTTGGTTCATAGTGGAGGAATGAAAATGAGGGTATATGGCATTTTGTTAGTGGGCATAATCGCTTTCGCCGGTGGTCAATGGCAAGGGAGAACCTATCCTTTAGCAAGCGAAACTAAAGTGAACCTGCAAAGATTTTTCCTCACTAACACTGGTGGCTGGGGTGGTGGTTTTGGGAGGGGCGACCCACATTATGGATTATTGGATGTTTCTTTTTGGAACGATGAAATCGGCTGGACTTGCGGATATGGTGGTGTATTTCGCACCGAGGACGGAGGCTTCACTTGGAAAAGGGTAAAGCCACCAGGAGGGTGGTATCATATAAAGATGGTTGGAAAAAACGAGGTTTGGCTTTTGGAGGGGGAGCATCCCGGCGGTTGGGGGAAGGTAAGGCTTTGGCATACTAAAGATAATGGCGCAACCTGGGAGGAGGTTTTGCCAGGGAAAATCGCCCATTATTATGACCTCTATGCTAAATTCAACCAAGTATGGGTTATTTGCAACGGCTTCCCCTCCTATCACAGCTCTGATGGAGGAAAAAGCTGGCAGGAAAATCCCTGGGGAAATCTTCTATCCTCCGCTGTTTCAATAGAGATTCCCGCCGATGTGCCAACTAAGGATGGATTCGTCGTCTATGTCTTAGGAAGCCTCAGGGATGGGAGCAAGGAGAGATGGCGATTGATAAGAAGCGATGACGGCGGCAAAAGTTGGTGGGAAGTCCCTCTTCCTTCCGACATCCCTGGTCCGTTTTGGTGGCGTTGCCCTATGTGTTTCCCCACAAGCGAGACTGGCTGGATTGGGTTTCCTGAGGGGAAAATAATCTTCACGAAGGATGGAGGCAAGAGCTGGGAAGCTCGTGATTTGCCAACTAAGCAGTTCGTGACCTCCCTTTGGTTTGACCAATTCGGGCGGGGATTTGCAAGCGTTGAGAACAAGGACATCTATCACCTTAGAGATACTTTATATGAGACGAGGGATGGAGGGAGGAGTTGGCAAGTTGTTCTCGGTGGCGATAAAACTATAAGCGCCATTTGCTCCCTCGGACCAGGCTATGTTTGGGCAGTGGGAGATGTTCCCGGCTTCGTTCCCAATGACATAGTTGCAATATTGAGGAAGTAGAAAAGATTTAAAAAAGCTTCGGCTTTGTTGGATAATGCATAGGAAGGATATGTCCTTATAATGAGGATGAGGCGAAAAGCGGACAACAACCTAACTTTGATTTCTCTTGTGCTTTTTTCAGTTAGTTTTTGACGAGAGGAGGCAAAGGAGTTGTTATCTTGACAAAGCTGATGCTTTATTCATCCATGGGGAAAATTGATTTTCAAGAAATGCCCACCTCTATTTTCTCTTCTCCCCCTAAAAGGGGTATCTCGTGGATGGAGAGCAATTCTCGGGATGAATGCTCGGCATTCATCCCGGTTAGGAAGTAGAGAAGGATGTTAAATCTATTTTTTTCCATACCAGCAACAAAGCCCAAGCTTCTCTCTTTCCCCGAAAGTCGGGCGATAACCTGGGAGCCGGTTTCCCTCTTGGGAGAATATTAACCAAAACTTGGATTTTTTGCTATAATTTATAATTGCTATGAAGGTCGGCATTCCAAGAGGGCTTCTCTTCTATCACTATTATCCGATGTGGAAGGTCTTCCTTGAGGAGCTTGGGGTGGAAGTGATAACTTCCCCCTCTACTTCTAAGGAGATACTTGACCTCGGCACAGCCAACTCCCAGGATGATGTTTGCCTGCCGGTGAAGATTTTCTTCGGGCATACGGTTTATCTCTCGGATAGGAAAGTGGATTTCCTCTTTATTCCTCGTGTTGTGGCTGTGGAGAAGGAAGCATACACTTGCCCCAAGTTCCTGGGCTTGCCCGATGTCATCCGCAGTTCCCTCCCGGATATCCCTCCCATCCTTGATGCAACGATTAATGTAAAAAGGAGGGATAAGAGTCCCTTAAAAGCTGCGGTTGAAATCGGTAGAAAGCTTGGCGCTCCTTTGCATAAGGTTAGGCACGCATACGAGGACGCTTGCCAAGCCCTACTGACTTATAGAAGACTTATGCTCAATGGACTAACTCCCGATGAGGCAATTGATGTTCTTTTCTCAGGGAAGAAAGTAGACGAGAGAAAGAGAGGGGATATCAAAATCGGGGTTATAGGACATCCTTATAATGTCTACGACCGTTTCTCCACTTTAGATATGCTCGGCAAGTTGGAGAAATTAGGGGCGGAAGTTGTAACAGGCGAGATGATTAGGCAGGAGGATATAGAGCATCACGCTCAATTCCTTCCCAAACGGCTTTTCTGGTCATATGAAAGGGATATCGTGGGTTCCGCTTTCTATCTTATCCACGCTAAAAAGGTGGACGGAATAATAAATGTCGTCTCCTTTGAGTGCGGTCCAGATTCCCTAATAACGGAGCTCATCCTGAGCGAGGCGAGGCGAGCGGGAAACTTTCCCGTAATGGTTGTCACGCTTGATGAACACACTGGGGAAGCGGGGCTCTTGACGAGGCTTGAAGCTTTCGTTGATATGTTGAGGAGGCGAAAATGAGGGTAACATTCCCCCATATGGGAAATTTGTGGTTAGGTTTGAAGACCGCTTTGCAGGAGCTTGGGCATGAGGTGATAGTTCCTCCCAAGCCCTCAAAGCGCACTTTGACCCTAGGTTCTCAATATTCTCCCGAGTTCGCCTGTCTACCCTTGAAAATCAACCTCGGCTGCTTCCTTGAGGCACTTGAAGAAGGCGCGGATACGATTATTATGGCGGGAGGTGTGGGTCCTTGTAGGTTTGGCTATTACGGGGCGGTGCAGAAGAGGATTTTGGAGGATTTGGGTTACGATGTTGATTTCCTCATCTTCGACCCGCCACAAGGGAGATGGAGGGAGTTCATAAACGATTTGAAAAGGGTGGGGAATGGGAAACCAATCTACAAGATTTTCTCCGCTCTCCTCTTCGGTATTCGCAAGCTTGAGGTTATGGACGAGCTGGAGAAATTGGGGCATAAGATAAAAGCAAGGGAGATAAGGAAGGGAGAAACAACCCATATTCTGGAGAAAACGCTTCACAAACTTGATGAAGCGGGCTCTTACAAGGAGATAAAAAGGATTAGGAAGGAGGCAATAGAGGAGCTCCTCTCGGTTGAGCGAAAGGAACTTGAGCCCTTAAAGGTAGCTGTTACGGGCGAGATATTCGTTGTTTTGGAGCCCTTCGTCAATATGGATGTGGAGAACGAGCTCGGCAAAATGGATGTTGAGGTGGAGAGGACGCTCTACATAACCGATTGGGTTAAGGAGCACCTCGTTCCCTCTTTAAGAGGGATAAGGAAGCACAGGTTATTGGAAGAGATGGCGAAGCCCTATCTTGGGCATTTCGTGGGCGGAGATGGACAATTGTCCGTTGCCTCAGCGGTCATCTATGCCCGCAAGGGGTTCCACGGAATGGTTCATCTTATGCCCTTCACTTGTATGCCGGAGATAATTGCGCAGAGCATATTGCCTCGTGTCAGCAAGGACCTTTCCTTCCCCGTTTTAACCCTCGTTTTTGACGAACATACAGGCAAGGCGGGCGTCCTAACGAGGTTGGAAGCTTTCGTTGACCTCCTTCGCCGAAAGAGGAAGGTGGCGGTAGGATGAGGGGTTATATCGGGGTTGATGTTGGTTCCGTAACCACTAAAGTTGTCCTCATAGATGAGGAAGGAAATCCTTTAACCACTCCTGTTTATATCCGCACGCAGGGTCAACCTATAAAGGCTATTCAACAAGGAATTGCCATAGTGAGGGAGAATTTACCGAGAAACCTGGAGGTAAAGGGGGCGGGGACCACTGGCTCTGCGAGATATCTCGCTGGTGTTATGATAGGTGCCGATGTGATAAGAAATGAGATTACCGCTCACGCAGTGGCTGCTCTCCGTTTCAACCCAGCGGTCAATACTATCATTGAGATAGGAGGTCAGGACTCAAAGATTATAATATTGCGTGATGGCTTGGTTGTGGATTTCGCAATGAACACGGTTTGCGCGGCGGGAACTGGTTCCTTTCTTGATAGGCAAGCGGAGAGATTAGGCATTCCCATTGAGGAGTTTGGGGCTTTGGCTCTCAAAGCGAAAACTCCCGTGAGGATAGCAGGAAGATGCACCGTCTTCGCTGAGTCCGATATGATTCATAAACAGCAGATGGGTTTCTCAGTTGAGGACATCGTTGCTGGTCTTTGTGAGGCTTTGGTGAGGAATTATCTGAGCAATGTTGCGAAGGGGAAAAGGATACTTCCTCCCATTATCTTTCAAGGAGGTGTCGCAGCAAACATTGGAATAAGGCATGCTTTTCAAAGAGCTTTGGGTTGCGAGGTTCTCGTTCCACCATATCATCATGTTATGGGGGCGATAGGCGCTGCTTTGCTCGCCGCGGAGGAGATGAGGGATGGTAGGAGAAGTCGTTTCCGTGGCTTTGATGTTGCGGATATGGATTTTGAAACCTCGTCTTTTGAATGTAAAGGGTGTTCAAACAGATGTGAGGTGGTGGAGATAAAGTCTAATGGAAAGCTTCTCGCTCGGTGGGGAGATAGGTGCGGAAAATGGGAAGTAGTGGAAAGGTAAATTCCTCAAAGATTGGAGGCGATTGATTTTGCCAAAGCCAATTGGCTACTTTTCCTTGGTCCTCCACACTCATATCCCCTATGTCCTCGCTCATGGGAGATGGCCCCACGGAATGGACTGGCTATCGGAAGCAGCTGTTGAATGTTACATTCCCCTCATCAGCGTCTTTCAGGAACTTGCCAAGAAAGGGATTTCCCCAAAAGTTACCTTCAGCATAACTCCCATAACCGCTGAGCAACTCTCCGATTCCTCTTTCCCCAGCGAGCTGAGAGGTTATCTTCAGAAAAAGATAGGGCTTAGCCACGAGGCGGAGAAGGAATGGAGGAGACAGGGGGAGGAAGATATGGCCAGGCTTGCCAAGATGTGGGAAGATTTTTACGCCAAATCCCTGATGCTATTTGAGGAGGAAATGGGGTGCGATTTAATCGGTCAGCTGAGGGCGCTCCAAGATGGTGGTCATATAGAGGTTATGACCTCCGCAGCCACACACGGTTATCTCCCCCTTCTTCTTTTGGATGAGAGCGTTCAAACGCAGGTGCGTTTGGGAGTTAAGGCTTATGAAAAGCATTTCCAGCGCAAACCAAGAGGGATGTGGTTGCCGGAATGCGCCTATCGTCCTCGCTACGAATGGCAGGCTCCCTTGATAGATTTTCGCTACCTCCGAAAAGGTGTGGATGAGTTCTTAAGTGAGGAGGGGTTGGAATATTTCATAATAGATACCCACCTCTTGCGAGGTGGGAAAGTAACGGGTGTATACCTGGAGAGGTTTGAGGCACTGCGGACCCTCTGGGAAAGGATGGAGAAAATAGAGAGACCAGAGGAAATTCACAAACATCCTTATCATCCCTATCTCGTTGATTCCTCAGGCGAGCGCAAAAGACCCGTTGCGGTCTTCGTGCGGGACCCCCAGACTGGTCTGCAGGTTTGGAGTGGTGAGGTTGGCTATCCTGGCGATGGCTGGTATCTGGATTTTCATAAGAAGCATTTCCCAAGTGGACTGCGTTTCTGGCGTGTAACCGACCCCAAAGCCGACCTCGGCGCCAAAGGTATATATGTTCCGGAGAAGGCTTGGGAGCGAGTGGAAGAACATTCCCGCCATTTCCTCACCCTCTTGAAGAAGATTCTCCTTGATTTCTATAAGGAAACAGGGCAAAGGGGGATAATAGTTGCCCCTTACGATACGGAGCTTTTCGGGCATTGGTGGTTTGAGGGACCGAGGTTTTTAAAGAGGGTGATGGAGAGAATAGCGGAGGACGAGGATATAGAGATGATAACCTGTGGAGATTATTTGGAATTAAATCCTGCTGATACAATCGTTTCCCTTCCTGAGGGGTCGTGGGGGGAAGGTGGATTTCACTGGATATGGTTGAACGAGTGGACGGAATGGACTTGGCGGTATATCTATCAGGCAGAGATGGAGATGAGGGAATTGGTGAGGTTAGGTTGGGGGAAGGAAGAAAGAGCGAATCGCATCCTCGCTCAAATGGCAAGGGAGCTTCTCCTGCTTCAGTCCTCGGATTGGCAGTTTCTCATCTCCACTTGGACGGCGAGGGACTATGCGGAAATGAGGGTGGTGGAGCATTATAATTCCTTCCTTCGCCTTGCTCAAATTCTCAGGGAGATACTTAATGGAGAAGAGCCGGAACCTTCCGCTTGGCAGTTCCTTGCCTATTGTGAGGAGAGGGACCGTCCCTTCCCCTATGTTGACCCAACCTCGTTCTCCCAGCTTTCTTATCCACCCCAAAAATGAGAGGTGAGAACCGATGAAGGCGATAATTATGGCGGGAGGAGAAGGAACAAGGCTTAGACCGCTCACAGTCCATCGTCCCAAGCCGTTGGTCCCAGTTGGTGGTAAACCGATAATGGTGCATATTATAGAGCTTCTCAAAAGACACAACTTTAGGGATGCAATTGCCACGGTTCATTATCTCGCAGATGAGATTGAGGGTTATTTTGGCGATGGAGAGGATTTCGGATTTTCCCTTCGTTATTCAGTTGAGGATGTTCCGCTGGGAACTGCGGGAAGCGTTAAAAAAGCAGTTGAGAACTTCAATATAAACGAAACGCTCCTCGTTTTAAGCGGAGATTCCTTAACAGATATAAACCTGAGCGAGGCAATAGCCTTCCATAAGGAAAGAGGTGCTTTGGTGACGATTGTCCTCTCAAGGGTAAGCAACCCTTTGGAATACGGCGTTGTGATTGTGGATGAGTGGGGTAGAATCCAGAGGTTTCTTGAGAAACCCTCTGGAGACGAAGCTTTCTCGGATACAGTGAATACGGGGATATATATCGTGGAACCGGAGGTTATTGCCGCCATAGGTGCTCAGCAGTTTGTTGATTTCTCCCGTGACCTTTTCCCCAAGCTTCTTCAAGAGGGAAAGCCCCTCTATGGTTTCGTGAGTGATGGCTACTGGTGCGATGTAGGGAACCACACATCCTATATAGAAGCTAATTTCGCCGTTCTATACGGAAAGGTTAAAGTTCAGCTGGATGGGGAGGAGATAAGACCGGGAGTTATCGTAGGGGAAGGCGTGGAATTAGGCGAGGCTGAAATAGAGCCACCCGTTTACATAGGTCCTCATACGAGAATTGAAGGGAGGAGTAGAATCATCGGTCCGACGGTGATTGGGAGTGAATGTGTCATTCAAGAGGAAGCGAGGGTGGAAAGAAGCGTTATTTGGGATAGAGTTTTTCTTGGGCGTTCCGCTAACCTTTTCGGCTGCATCGTTGCTGATAAGACGATAATCGGGGACAGAACGAAGATTGGAGAGGGGGCGATAGTGGGGGACCGTTGTAGCTTGGAGAGCGATGTTATGGTGCGTCCCTTCGTGAAGATTTGGCCAGACAAGATTGTGGAGAGAAATTCAATAGTAACTATGAGCCTCGTTTGGGGTGGTAAATGGTATGGGAGTTTGTTTAGAAGATACGGGATTGCTGGGATAAGCAACTTGGAGATAACGCCAGAATATGCGACTAAATTAGGTGGCGCTTTCGGAAGCCTTTTCCCCAAAGGGAGTTGGGTAGCGGTAAGCAGGGATTCCTCCCAGACGGCGAGAATGATAAAGAGGGCTTTCATAGCGGGTCTCCTTTCCTCCGGTATCAATGTTATGAATCTGCAAGCTATGGTCATTCCCATAACCCGCTTTATCATAAGAAGCCAGAGCATGGTGGGAGGGGCGCATATAAGGATGGTTCCCTATCATAGCTCTTTGCTCACGATTGAACTATTTGATGAGCGTGGGATAGAGATTCCACCCTCAACCCAAAGGAAATTGGAGAGCTTTTTCTTCCGAGAAGATTTGCGAAGGGTAAGGGACCACGAGGTGGGGACTATTGAATATTCCACCCGTGTTGTTGAGTCTTATAGGGAGGCGCTTCTTTCTCACTTGGATGAAGAGCTCATTGCCTCCCGTCGTTTCAAGCTTGTTATAGATTATGCATATGGTAGAACATCCCTTGTTCTACCAGCTATCTTGGGAAGGATGGGCTTGGAGGTTGTAGCGATAAATCCCTTCGTTGACCCTTTGAGGGCACCTCGTTCCTCTGAGGAAAGAGTAAAAATGTTAGAAGAACTTAAAAACACCGTGACCGCTCTTAAGGCCGATTTGGGGGTATTTTTTGAGCATAGTGGAGGAGAAACCCTATCTCTTGTTGCCCCTAATGGCGAGATAATAGATGGCTATAAACTGCTTCTCTTCTTTGCAAAGTTGCTCTATGAGACTGGACAAAGGGGCGATATCGCAACTTATCTTTTCGCACCTTGTGCCATTGATGAGCTGGCAGCTCAATATGGAGCGAGGGTTATAAGAACTCGTCCCTATCCACGCTATCTCTTGGAGGCAGCAGCGAAGGGCGCCCTCTTGGGAGGTAACGAATCGGGTGGCTTGATTTACCCCGAGTTCCAACCTGCTTTTGATTCCATTTTCGCCCTCGGAATGATACTGCAGTGCCTGGCGAAGTTGGAGGCGGAGGTTGTGGATATCCTCAAAGAGCTCCCTACCTTCCATTTGAAATACGCAACGGTCCCTTGCCCTTGGGAAGAAAAGGCCAGGGTGATGAGGATTTTGCATCAAGAGGAGGGGACAGCCTCTGAATATGGCGTGTTAGTTAAGGAGGGTCCGAGAAAATGGGTATTAATCATTCCCGATATTTCCGAGGCTTATCTCCATATCTGGGCGGAGGGCGATACTCCCGCTGAGGCTGATGATATATTAAATGCCAAGCGAGAGAAAGTGGAGGGGATAATCTCCGCTCAATCCACTCTCATATAAAGGGATATCTTTTTACCAGGGAACAATGTATTTCAGGGCAACTCTTTCTTTGAAATCAGTGCCCAAGGGGTCTCCAAGAACAAGGTAGAATTCCCTCTTCCCTCCCCCTCCCCTCCTTATAACAGCGCTTAAATTGTGATGGTTTTCCTCATCCCTTAGTCCATATATCCTCAAAACAAGCCAGAATTCCTTGCCGATATCATAGGAAATGGAACCCCACCATTGGCAGGCGCTTGCCCAACCATTTCCCCTATCAATCCACCTTTCCTCAAAATTCAAACTTATAACTAATTTATCCCTTAAAAGCTGACGCCATATATTCCCTGAGGCGAACTTGTAGGGGAAATTCGTCCTCACTCCCTTCCCATATCCAAAGCCAAAGCCGTATCTTTTTTCTGGGGAACCGATGCCCAAAGATAAAGAGGTGAAGTTGTCCCTAAAAGGGGTTGGGAAAGCGAAGTAGGGAGCATAAAAGGAGATGCTTCTCCCAAAGTTTATGGAGAAATCCCCTCGCAAAGCGAGGAAAAAGTAAACCGCCTTATTTTCCTCTTTCAATCCACCTGTCCAGAAATCAAGCTTTGAATATTCCGCATTGAACCCATATGCTTCCCACCACTTCAGTCCCCTTGGCGAAAAATCGTAGTAATAGAGGTTACCGCTGAGCCCTTTGACACCGCGCTCAGGAAGATATTGAAGGTCAGCAGAGAAATCAGGATTTATCAATGTATAATCAGCGAATAAACCACCGCGTTCGCCTAATCTCTTCCAGAGGTTAAAATTCGTTACAAATCCCTTTTCTCCCGGCTCGGTAAAGGATAGGATATGGAAAAAGCCCAATCCATAATTGTATGTTCCTGCATTATAGCCACCTCCCAACAGGGTGTTCTTATGCTCTTCCTCATATCTGCTTTGCAGGCTTAACATCATTGTGGATTGATGTGTGGGGTTATGGGAGAGGTTCAAAAGCACATCGTTGCGAAAAGGGGAGAAGCGAGTGCAGTTTAGAAAACCAATCTGATTTTTCCCTTCTTTCCCAAAAGCCTTGAAACCCAAATCAAACCTGTCTATTCTGCGGGAATAGAAATTCCCGAAAAACTCGCTCCCCTCAGTGAAAAAGGGACGCTTATCGGGAAGCCACCTTTCAGTATATGAGATGTCTATGCTCTCATAAACCGCCTCTATATCGCTGTAATCGGGATTTAATGTAAGGGCAAACTTGAATTCCGGAGTGATGAACTTATTCGCGTCCAAGCCCATATGCCAGCTGGTGCCTGTCCCTAATCCACCCACGCCATAAAAGAGCGTCTCTAAGCGTGAATTGAAGGGAATGGAGGAAAAATCTATGGGGCCAAGTCGTCCGAAATCATCCACCCTCTCAGGCACATCCATCGTGAAGCTCCACAAATCCTCTTCCCATAGTCTCCTTATTGTCCGCTTAAAGTTGGCTCCAAAATAACCCTTCCCATTGCGTGGAAAAGCCAAAGGAATGAGGGATATCCTCACTTCCGCTACCCAACCCTCCTCAGTTATCTTGGCAACGACATCCCAATCACCATCCCAGTCCAAATTCCACCACTTTGCGTCTTGTTTAGTTCCCAAAGGGTTAAAGCAAAAGGAGTAAAAATTCCTTTTATCAAGATAGGTATCCAACCTAATCTCAAATGTATCATCGGAATGCATTCCTCCATCTCTTTTTCTTTGCAGGGCGGTTATCTGCGAAGGTCGCCTGTCATAGCACTTAACAGCGAAATAGAGGTTAGATTTACAAAGCACGACCTTAAACTCCGTTCTCTCGGAGGGTGGAGCTTTTCTTTTTGGTTCGGATTGAACGAAATCATCTATCCATTCAACCTCTTTCCAACATTCGTCATCAAAAAGGGCGTCCAAAACCGGTGGCTGGGAAACCATTTTGAGGTTTATCACTTTTTCGCTTGCGAAGACAAGCGGAGGAAATAGAAATAGAAAAGCGAAAGAATTAGTCAAGATTAATTCTCCCCAATTAAGCAATAAAAAAATGGAGCCGACGGTGGGATTTGAACCCACGACCTGGTGATTACGAATCACCCGCTCTTCCGCTGAGCTACATCGGCTCAATTAGAATTATAACATAATTTTCCATCTACGCAAATTTTTCCTTGACTCCTCCTTATTCAATAGTTTAACATTAAATTTAGGAGCGAAGCGAAAGGAGGCAAGAGAATGCTTTACATAGGTTGTGATGTCGGAGGAACAAACATTCGTTCAGCGGTTATTGATGAAAAAGGAAATATTCTTGGGGAAGCGAGGATGCCAGCCCTTATGGAGAAGGGCGCGAAAGTGGTTTTGGGGCAGATAGCGGATTCCTTCCGAGAGGCGCTCTCTCGCGCCGGGGCTAAGAAGGAAGATGTAAGGGCGGTTGGGATAGCGATGGCGGGTCAACACGATTCTAAAGCTGGCATCTGCATCTTCTCCCCAAACTTCGGTTGGGAAAATGTTCCCGTTATTCCACCCTTAAAGGAGGAGTTTCCCGTTCCGATGTTTTTGGGAAACGATGTAAACTTAGCCACTCTCGGTGAATGGAAGTATGGTGCAGGCAAAGGATATAGATGGGTTGTTATGATAACATTGGGGACGGGAATAGGTGGAGGGGCTGTGTTAGATGGAAAGCTTATGCTGGGAACGACGGAGATGTTTGCCGAGGTGGGACATATGACGATTTTACCTAATGGTCCCAAATGTGGTTGCGGAAACCACGGATGTTGGGAGGCTTTAGCTGGCAGGGATGCGATTGTGAGAAGGGCGGTGATGAAACTGCAAGAGGGAAGGAAATCCTCTCTCCCCGAGATTGTCAATTACAACTTATACGAACTTACGCCGGAGATTATAGCGAAGGAAGCGAATAAGGGAGATGAGGTTGCGAGGGAAACCATAGAGGAGACTGGCTATTGGGTGGGGATAGGGGTAGCTAATTTAATCAACATCTTTAATCCAGAGGTCTTCATAATCGGTGGGCGCATCGCACAAGCGGGCGAGCTTCTTTTCGGGGCTATTGAGAGAACGGTTAAGGCAAGGGGATTAGCAGCTTCCTGGCGTCCCTGTAAGATAGTCAAAGCCGCTTTAGGCGATGACGCAGGGGTGATGGGAGCTGTTGCCTTCGCAAGGGAAAGGTTGGGGGAGGAGATATAGCAATCGCTTATCTCCTGCTTGGCTCAAACCAGGGCGATAAGCTGGAGAACTTAAAAAGAGCCATTAGTATCTTAAAGGAGGCTGGAGTTAAAGTGAGGAAAATTTCCTCAGTTTATCAATCAGCGCCCTGGGGATATGAGGAGCAGGAGGATTTCCTCAATCTTGCGGTTGAGGTTGAAAGCGACCTTGCGCCATTGGAGCTTCTCGGTTTACTAAAGGAGATAGAGAGGAAAATGGGACGCAAGCGGACTTTCCGCTGGGGTCCGCGCATCATAGATATAGACATCCTCATTTATGATAATCTTTCCTTCTCCCATCCTCAACTCATCATCCCCCATCCTCTTCTTAAGGAACGGCTTTTCGCTCTCCTTCCCTTGCAGGAGATAGCCCCAAATGTCCTCTTACCCGATGGCTCTTCCCCTTTCCAAGAGATTGAGAAGTTGAAAAGGGAGCAGAAAGTCGTTTTATTTGAGAAATTAGAGGAAGGAGGTGAAAGTTGAATGACGGAGGCTGAACTAGCCCAATTAATGAGAGGGATGAACGAACAGCAGAAACTCTTGTTCTTGAGCCGTTATAACGCTGAGAAGAAAGACCGAACCATTGCGTTGATACTATCTGTTCTTTTAGGTGCCTACGGGGTAGACCGCTTCTATGTGGGGGATATCACGCTCGGCATAATCAAGCTCCTCACTTTGGGTGGATTTTTAATCTGGTGGATTGTAGACCTGTTTCTCATAATGGGAAGGGCAGACGAATACAATCGTCAAAAAGCTCAGGAGATAGCTTCTATTGTTTTTACGCAATAAAAGGTAGCGAAGTTAAGCATTAATCTATGGGTCAGAATTTAAAAATGCTTGCTCTTTGGCAAGACCTTGCTTAAAATTAAAAGAAAATTAAGAAAGGAGGCTTGAGAGATATATGGGAAATGTGTTGGCTATCTTGCTCGGCTTAATCTGCATAGCGGGCGGAGGCTGGCTTCTTTATGCTTGGTGGACGCCTTTCGTGTATTTTCTCAAAGGATTCGTGGGGATATTCCTCATTTTCCTCGGGCTCCTCATCGCCGCTATAGGAATCACGGAGATTCGCTCCGCTGCTGAGGAAAAAAGACTGAGAGAGGAGCTGAAGGCTGAGGAGCTCAAAGCACAGCAGGCGGAAGAAGAGAAGAAGGAAGAGGAAAAAACGGAATAAGGGCAACAAATTCACTATTTTTTAAAATTTTACGCCTCCTGGGAAGGAGTAAGTATTTTTTAACCCCTGAGGTTGGGGTCTTGCCATAGTTATTTTGCCTTTTAAAATTTAATATAAAATAACCAGGGAGGCAGGCTTCTATGAAAGTCCTTTTGATTAAAGATGTGCCCGGCTTGGGTAAGCAAGGAGAAATAAAGGATGTAGCGGATGGATACGCCCGTAATTATCTCATCCCTCGTGGGCTCGCTGAGGAGGCAACGGAGGGGGTGCTTAAATCGGTGGAACAAAGGCTAAAGGAGCTCAAAAAGAAGGAGGAAAGGATGAGAAGGGAAGTGGAATACGCGATTCAGAAGCTTATGGGCGAATATCTCGTCATTCCCGTAGCGATGGGAAAGGATGGAAAGCTTTTCGGCTCCGTAGGTAGCAAGGATATAGCCGAGGCGTTAGCGGAAAGGGGAATCCAGCTGGATAGAAGGGACATAGAGCTGGAGGCACCGCTGAAGCATATCGGGGTTTATAAGGTTCCCGTGAGGATGCCTACGGGGCAGAGAGTGGAGATAACAGTTGAGCTCGTTCCCAAGGAGTAAGGGAAGATGAAAGAGGAAACAGCTCTGGGAAAGCTACCCCCCCAAAGCTTGGAAGCGGAGAGGGGGGTTCTTGGTTCCCTCATTATGGACCCCTCCACCCTTCCCAAGGCATTGGAAATACTTCAGCCAAGCGATTTCTACTGGGATATCCATCAGATAATCTATAAAGCCATCCTTTCTTTAGAGGGACGGGCGGAACCTGTTGACCTCGTTACCGTTGCGGAGGAGCTGCGGCGCACTGGTCAGCTTGATAAGATTGGAGGGACGGAATATCTTCGCCTGCTTCTGGATTCCGTTCCCACTTCCGCCTATATAGAGCATTATGCCCGCATCGTTCAGGAGAAAGCAACCCTTCGCAGTTTGATAGCTGCTTCCCAGGAGATAGCCGCCTTGGCTTACAGCGAACAGGAGGAAGTGGATAATATCTTGGATAAGGCGGAAGGGATAATATTTCAGGTGGGGCAGAAGCGAATTTCCCGTTCATTTGAATTGCTTAAGCCGGTTTTGGAGGAGGAATTCGAGAGGCTTGATGAGCTTTATCATAAAAGAAAGCTCACTACGGGACTCCCCACTGGTTTCTATCCGCTTGACCTCATCACCGCGGGCTTCCAGAAATCCGACCTGATAATCCTTGCGGGAAGACCGAGCACGGGAAAAACAGCGTTAGCCCTCAACTTCGCCGAACACATTGCCGTGAAGTTGAAGGTTCCCGTGGGAATATTCAGCTTGGAGATGTCAAAAGCGCAGATAGCGCAGAGGATGCTCTGCAGTTATGCGAGGGTGAATCAACATCTTCTCAGAACAGGTTTCCTCAAGCCGGATGATTGGGAAAGGATAATAGAGGCTTTATCTGCTTTATCAAATGCCCCTATATACATAGATGATACACCCGCCTTATCAACCCTTGAGATGCGGGCAAAAGCGAGGAGATTGATGAGCGAGGTAGACCTTGGTCTTCTAATTATAGATTACCTCCAGCTTATCCGCTATGAAGGGAGGGCTGAGAACAGAAATCAGGAAATCTCCGCTATTGCACGCTCGCTTAAGGCTCTCGCCAGAGAATTGAATGTTCCTGTCATCGCCCTTTCCCAGCTTTCTCGCCGCGTGGAGATGCGGGAGGATAAGCGACCGATGCTCTCCGACCTCAGGGATTCTGGCTCAATTGAAGCGGAGGCTGATGTTGTTATGCTACTTTATCGTCCCAGTATGTATGAACCTAAGGAAAAGAAAGAGGCTCCCCAATTGGAGGAAGAAATGGAGCAAAGGGGAAGAGAGGAAGTGGAAGTGGTGGAGATAAATGTTGCGAAGCATAGAAGTGGTCCAACGGACAGGGTGGAGCTTCTGTTTCTTCCTGCCTATGCTCGCTTTGAGGAAAAGGAGACTCGCTACGAAGAGGAAATCTACATAGAGGAGGAATGAGCTTTGAAGCTTCTCGTAGTAGGCGGAGGAGGGCGTGAACACGCCCTCCTGTGGAAATTCACAAAGGATAATCCCCAAAGCGAAAGGTTCTCTGCCCCAGGCAATGCCGGTATGGCTGAGCTGTCCCTCTGTCTTCCCTTTAAAGCGGAGGATATAGAGGGAATTGCCGATTTTGCTGTTAAAGAAAAAGTAGATTTCACGGTCGTCGGTCCCGAGGCGCCACTCGTGGGGGGAATAGTTGACGAATTTAAGAAGAGAAATCTGAAAATCTTCGGTCCAACCTCCCAATCCGCTCTCCTTGAAGGAAGCAAGGTATTCGCTAAACAGCTTATGTGGGAGCATAAAATCCCTACCGCCCGCTTTGAGGTCTTTGAGGAAGCAAGTAAAGCAAGGCTATATATTGAGAAGGTAGGAGCACCGATAGTCGTTAAAGCTGATGGTTTATGTGCTGGCAAAGGCTCCATCGTATGCAACGATAAGGAATCCGCTTTCCAAGCTATAGAGGACATCTTGGAGAAAAAGGTCTTCGGCTCCGCTGGAAATAGGGTGGTCATTGAGGAAATGCTTGAGGGAGAGGAGGCATCTTTTATGCTTCTCTCCGATGGCGATTACCTTCTCCCCCTTCAACCTGCTCAGGATTACAAGAGAGCTTATGATAACGACGAGGGACCTAATACGGGTGGTATGGGTTCCTACAGCCCTGTTCCCGCCTTCCCTCAAAGCCTCCAGGATGAAGTGTTGGAGAGGATAGCCTATCCCACTATCAAGGCAATGCAGGAGAGGGGAACGCCTTTCGTCGGCTTATTATATATTGGATTGATGTTAACGAAGGAAGGACCGAAGGTTTTGGAGTTCAATGTTCGCTTTGGAGACCCTGAGACGCAATGCGTTTTGCCGAGAATGGAAGGAAATCTCTTGGAGGCTCTAATAGCCTGCGAGGAGGGGAGATTGAGTGAGATTAAGATAGGTTGGAGGGAAGAGAAGTGTCTCTGCGTCGTCCTTGCCTCAAGGGGCTATCCTGGTAAGTATGAGACGGGAAAGGAGATAAAGGGTTTGGACGAGGTGAAGGATTGTATCGTATTTCACGCTGGGACGAGGGCGGAGGATGGAAGGATTCTCACGGCGGGCGGAAGGGTTTTGGGGGTTGTTGGATTGGGGAAGACATTCAAGGAGGCGAGGGAGAAGACCTATCGGGCGATTGAAAAAATCTGGTTTGAGAATATGTTTTATAGGAAAGATATAGCGAAAAGAGTGGAGGAGAAATAAAGCTGGTTATGGCTTCATTTGAGCTTGGGTCATCAACGGCTAAAGGCGGTTTCGCAAATGAGAAGGCGATATGCAGGAAATTTAACAATTGGAGGGAGGACGAGGAGGCCCGGTTATGGTTGAAGATAATGGGGTATGATGTGAGCATAATAGACGAAGTTTCCGCAATCCATATCCCCACGAGATTAAAAAAGGAAGACTTGATATCTTTAGGGTTAAAGGAATCATATGAGGAATTGATGAAATTTAAGAAGGCAGATGCACAACTGCGAATCCTTATCAGAATAGGGAAAATCTTGAAGATAGAGAATCTTTCTTTAAAAAAGGCAAATAAAGATGCTGATTATAACCAGGTGGATAAGAGGTGGGTGGATGCCTATAAAGAAATGTGGGGCTTTGATGACGAGGTAGCGCTTGCCCTTAAGCTTTTTACAGGAGAGGTTAATCCT